>CABSMD010000397.1 GCA_902478725.1 uncultured Clostridia bacterium | reverse complement strand
AGATGGCAACGGCTTCCCTGTCCGACCTGATGAAAGAACACCCGGAACACCGGGCGGAAGCAAAGCAGGATTTACAGCTTTTGAATGCCCAGAAGATGGGGGAACATGAAGCAGAGATTGAAAAAATCAAGAATGTATTCCTTGCTATCCTGCGGGATATTAAGAAAGATATGGACAACGGAGAACAGCCGGGAGAAGCTGTGACCGCCGCCATGTTCCAGACCATGCAAGACGCACTGGCAGAACAAAAACAGGAGCCGCTGTCTATGGACGATGTAACTGCTATGATTGCCGGACAGATTGGGCAGCTTCTTCCGATGGACGAGGAAACGGTAGAGCAGTTCCGGCAGTTAGCGAAGAAAATGATGGAACAAAAATAAAAACTATAAAAAGTAGCAGCCTATCTTGAAGTGAAGCCGGACTGCTACTTTTTGACATATCTATTATACCACAAAATCGATAAAAATTAAAGACTGGTGCCCAATATACAGGCGTGCTATAATATTCCTACACAGAAAACAAGGAGGGAATAAAGCAATGAAACAATCTTGGAAACGAAAGTTTCTGACAATTTCTATCGGTCAAATGATTTCGTTAATAGGCAGTTCTGCTGTTCAATTTTCACTGATTTGGTGGATTGCAAGCGAAACAGGTTCGCCAATTATGATGGGGCTTTCCGGCTTGGTTGCGTTTTTGCCATCGACGCTTTTAAGCCCTGTTGCTGGGATAGTTGCAGACAGGTATCATAGAAAATACATTTGCATTTTGGCAGATTTATTTATTGGATTCAGCGCAGTGGTCTTTGCACTTCTGTTGTGGAGATATGATATGCCTGTATGGACGGCATTGGTAATACTTTTCTTCAGAAGTATCGGTAACGCTTTCCATCAACCGGCATTTCAGGCGATGATTCCGCAATTTGTCCCAGCAGATAAACTGGTACAGGTTGGGGGCTGGGATCAAATGATTGCTTCCGGTTCTTTTTTGCTTGGACCGGCGCTGGGAGCTGCGTTGTACGCTGCTTTTCCACTTCCGGTTATTTTGCTGACAGATTTGCTGGGAGCTGTTATTGCAAGTATCATGTTAGGAATTGTGTATATTGCTCCAATGGAAAAGACAGTACATGAAAAGCATAACACGCTCAGAGAATTAAACGAAGGGATAGAGGTTTTTCGGGCAGACAAAGCGCTGACTTTGTTAATTGTCATTGAAACCTTGTGTATGATATTTTATCTGCCTTTATCCTCCTTTTACCCACTGATGACCAGCGACTATTTTCATGCGTCTGCGTGGCATGGAAGCGCAGTAGAAGTTTTGTATGCGGCGGGAATGATGACGGCGGCATTTCTTTTTGGAAGTGTCATAAAAGTAAAACGGCATTTGTTGTTTTCTTATGTTGGGTTGCTTGGCATAGGCGTTGTGTCTGCAATCGGAGGTGTTTTACCGCCTGATATGTGGGCATGGCTTGTTTTCGCTCTAATTTGTGGCGTTATGGGTGCATTTGGGAATGTGCATAGTATTCCATTGGTCGCCTATATGCAGACAACGATTCCTGCCGAAAAAATGGGGAGAGCATTTGCACTGATTACTTTGGTTGCGTCCCTTTCTATGCCGGTAGGGTTGTTGATTGGTTCTCCCATTGCAGAAAAAATAGGCGTTAATATCTGGTTTTTGGTATCTGGAATAGGAACAACAATAATAACTCTTATTGGTCTTTGGCTTCATCATAAAATAGCAAAGCCAGCCAAGTCAGCAGGCAACAAGACGAACGGCGCATAAATGCACTGTCATTGACAGTCCCGTCCATTTCAATTTTTTCGGGAGTGTGTCCATAAGTTCGGCATGGGACAAGGAACGGGGGCTTTCATATACGCCCTGTCTGCTGATGAAACCAACCCTGTGTTTGCGGCTCCACGCCACACAATCACAGCCTTGTTTTCCTGCTACTTCAAATGCTCTTGCCCTCCCCGGCGGCAACCTCATTTTCGCAGCAACGCCGACAGAGCGTATAACACACTACACTTTGCAAGCAAAGTCGTGTGCCAAGGGGCAAGCCCCTTTGGAAACCCCAGACAACAAAACAGGCTGAATATC
>CABSMD010000396.1 GCA_902478725.1 uncultured Clostridia bacterium | reverse complement strand
GCGTATGCGTAGGCTATATCGGAAGCAAGTATAAGAATAAGACATTTGTCTTCAATTTGAAATTTGAGAAAAAGACCGAGGATGCGGCGCTCTCCAGCGCGATTTACTTCCGATTGAGCGACCCGGAAAGCCGGATTTGGGAGCATGGCAATACCGGTTATCTGCTGTGGATCAAGGACGATTCCCTGGAGTACCAGAAGTGGGTGCCGGGGCAGGATCTGATACCGCTTGAAAACAATTCCATCAAAGCCGGAACCGAGCATGAAATCGCAATCGGCGTTCGTGATTCAGCGAACAACAAAGTCAAATATGAACTGAGTGTTGACGGGAAACTGGTGTATGAACGGGAGGTTGATGGTGACAACCTGTTCGGCCAAGAGGGGTATTTCGGGCTTAGCACGGAAGGCGCGAAGATGATCATTTCCCCTGTGGATGTAGACAAGAGTACCTTAGAAACACAATTGTCACAAGCGGCGGAGTTGTTGGCGTCCGCTGTGGTAGGGGACGGCTATGGTCAATATGCCAGCACATCTGCTTTGGATACCGCGATCGCGGCGGCAAAGGCAAAGCTGAACGACGATAATTTGGTCACCTACGATATGGAAAAAGCGGCGTCGGCATTGCAGCGTGCTATGAAGGAATTCATCACGAGTGCGAATGCAGAGGAGGACGTGACCGAGAGCAAGACCATCCCGATTAACTATGCGTTGCCAACCGCAACCTTCCGTATCGCAAGCGGGGTGGATCTGAAACTGCAAATGGATCCGGCACAGGGACAACCGGCGCTCACGACCGAGACGGCTACGCCGGGCGGTACGGTACAGATGCAGTTGCTGCGTGGTACGAAGCTCAGCGGTAACAATTGGAACGGTTTGTTCCAGGCACCGTTGTACAGTACGACGCCAAGCAAGACCATTAGCAATGCGGAAATCAGTGGGGTTTACAAGATTGGTTCGGCCAATGCTGTTAATGCTGACCATGCTGTTCGTATCGTTCTGCCTGGTCAGGCTGGCAAGCTGGTGGCGTATCTGGAAAACGGAAAATATAAGCTGGTGAACAAGACCCTTTCTGAGGACAGCCAGACAGCGGCGGACGCGGCACTTTTGCCGTCCGGCGGCGTCAGAATGTTGGAAAGCGGAAGCGATCTTGTCATCTGGACGACCTACCTGACCGAATTTGTGACCTATAAAAAGATATCTGGTTCCAATGATGATCCGCCGTACATACCGACACCGGCTCCGGGCGGCACGGGCGGAAGCTATAATCCGGGTTCGGGCAGTCCGGCAGGGGGAGGTACCACTACCCCGACTCCAAATAACGGAGCACGGTTTGTTGATACAGTCGGTCACTGGGCACAGGCGGACATTGAGGAAATGGCTGCTAAGGGCATTGTGACCGGTGTGACAAGCAATACCTTTGAACCGGAACGCGCGATTACCCGTGCGGAGTTTGCGACCCTGATCGTTAAGGCGCTGGATATTAACAGCAGTAGTTCCGCAGGGTTTGTGGACGTAGCAGAGGGCGATTGGCATTATAGTTACGTCAATGCTGCGGCAAACGCCGGGATTATCGTAGGGTATGACGGCTGGTTCCGGCCGGACGACCTGATCACCCGCGAAGAAATGGCGGTTATCCTGGTCAAGTCTTACAACTTCCTGGAGAAGAGCGCAAGCCGTGGCGGTATTGATAAGTTCGCCGATAGGGAGAACATTTCCGACTGGGCGTATGAATATGTGGACGAGGCGACTACGGCCGGATTGATCAGTGGGATGACCGAGGACACCTTTGCCCCTGCTGAGAATACCACCCGCGCGCAGGCTGCGAGCGTCATCAAGCGTTTGCTGGATCAATAGGGTAAGCTGCATCAATAAGTGGCATATCCAATTACATCCACTTGGTTGAATTGGTTTTTCCTTTCATCTCCATAATTATATACAGAAACCAGGCTGTTACATAGAATAACAGCCTGGTTTTTGTTATATCTTTTATCTTGATAGAAAAATATACAAAATAATGTTATTTCATTTAACCAAAAATCACAAAAAAAATTCTCTGTTCTGTAACATATTTACTTATATTTTTGCTAGTGATATAA
>CABSMD010000395.1 GCA_902478725.1 uncultured Clostridia bacterium | reverse complement strand
ATCAGGAACAGAAAAGGATACCGGAATATGAGAAATGTACTGTTTGCTTTGTACATCTGTATAACCGGGATTTACCGCTGGGACGCATTCGGGATCACGATAATTTTGAAGAAAAACACGTACTGGATGTGATATCAAATTTCTTTCTGGCATCAGATAGCGGTCTGCATGTGGATACCTACCACATTACCAGAATGGCAGAACAGGATGCAACAGAGGTTTATATTATGGATACAGAAAACTTTCCAAAATGGCTTCAAAAAATGTGAAAAACAGTATCGAAAAATACTCCTGCTGTCAGAGCACCTTTTTCGATAGCAGAAAAGTGGCAGAAAAATAGAGAAAAAGCAAAGTTTTTCGGGAATCAGAAAGTAAATAGTACCTAAGTGTCAAGCAGATAGGGTACTGTTTTGAAAAAGGAGAACCGATGGAAGGAGGAGGTTATATGCGAAAACAGGATACGTTACTTTTGATGATAGCAGTCAGCGGAGAAATGCCGGCAGACCTTGCTGAACACATCATAGGATCTGTATCCTATACCGCTGCGGTTATTACCAGGCTAAAACAAGAGGGATATATTTCTGTGCGAAATAAAGCCGGGTATAAAGGATATGTGCTGCGTGCAAAGGGTAAGAGATATGTCCTTTCACAATATAGTGAAGATGCTGCTTCTTTTTTACAGGGGTCAGTGGAGACAAACCATGTGAAGACGGAAATTGAGAAACGTCTCCGTTTGCACCGGATGAGCAAGGTATGGGTCTTTCTTTGGAAGACGGGTATTCCTATCTTCAGAAGCCAAAAACCGGAACTGTTTTGTTCCGATTCTGAAAATGGGAGGGGGCAAGCGGCATATTACGGAAGTTTGGAGTTTAAAGGATTGACAGATGCAATCAAAGGCTCAAGAGCTTGTGGGATTATGCTGTCCGGGGAGTCCGGCTATATTATTTATCACACGCTGGCACAGAAAATGCGGTGGGCGAAGAAAATGGAGCGTTCCATACGAAGCTTTGTAGAACGAGAATGTATGAAAGCCGGTGCACTCAAAAGGATAGATGCGGTCATTATGGGGGATACCATAGAGTTTTTAGTAGAACTTCTGGAAAGTGACGGTGGTATAAAGGGGAACCTATTTCAAGTAGACGATATTTACGAAAATTATTACTACATTCCCACCATTGAGAGTGCAAAAATCCAAGTGAAACTCTTAACAGACAAAGAAAAGCAAATCGGACTGTACCGGTTCTTATGTGGAATACTGGAACAACCGGGAACCTGCGAATACCAGGTGAGTGCAGGGACAGATCAGACAGGGAACCCGGTCTATTTTTGTTACGAACTGGAACTTCGGCATCTGTTACGGGTAAAACAGGAGTTGGGGTGGAAAAAGCAGGGAACCATTCTGTGTTTTTCTTATCAAAAATCTATATTGGAATACTATTTTGGGAAGGAGGTGTCATATCGTGAAATTTTAACAGAAAAGGTTATGGAATATTTAGAAGGATTGTAATACTGTCCTTCATGCGGTGAAGGAGGTGCGGGCATGAACGGTCCGTTTGAAACGGGCAGTCTTACGGTAGATCGTATGAGCCGGCTGCAGATATCCGGAAACGTAATCCCCGTCAGTTGGTATAAGACAATCCGCAAACCAACGGGGAAACCGAATTTAAATGCAATCATTATACTGGCGGACATTGTGTACTGGTATCGAGCGGTAGAAATCAGAGATGAAATGACAGGGCAGTTGATTGGTCTGAGAAAAAAATTCCATTCAGATATGTTGCAACGCAGTTACCAGCAGCTTGCAGATCAATTTGGGATTACCAAGCGTGATGCTACGAATGCAGTTGTAGAACTTGAAAAGCTGGGTGTTGTGCGCAGGGTATTCCGAACAGTTGAGGTCAAAGGACAAACTGTGTCCAATGTATTATTTTTGGATTTGAACGTAACAGTTTTAGAGCATCTGACGTATCCGAAAGAAGCTGAAACAGGGACACCAGAGGCAAGAGGCAGGTGTCCGCCGGATACCGTCTCACCGAAATCGGGGAGGGGTGTCACCGAAATAAGTGAGAGGGTATCCCCGGAATTTGTGAGAGGTGGCACGAAAACCAGTGAAACATATACAG
>CABSMD010000394.1 GCA_902478725.1 uncultured Clostridia bacterium | reverse complement strand
GTAAAACTATGCATTTCTTTATTAAATGGAAATAAAGCGGCTTTATTTAATTAAATTTTGTTTTTTGTTGTTTCCTTTTCATTTCCTAACAGTATACAATCTGTTAATGTCATTACAAAAAGAAAGCCCCAAGCTTAGATTTATAATATCAGGACTTTCGTTATTGTATATATATAACAGTATGTTATAAAATGCTTCTTCTATTTCGAATTTATTGCCGAATATCTTAATCATTTTGATATCAGCTGATTGACAATTTTTACGAATAATATTATAAATAGCTGTTCCGTGACCTATATGATCGGAAAAATCTTCTACACGACTGCATTTGCCCGTCGTTTTATTAAATACCAAACCATATCCGTCAAATTTTTCACCGACAAAGACCGGATGTTCTTTGTAAACCCCACTGTCTACAATCAAAATTTGCATCAGTAATTCTCATCTCTTTTCCATGCTTTATTTATTTCAATGCTCTAACAGCCATAGTAAATATGATTTCATATTATTTCCATACGCCGTGTTATGATCTTCTCCCTCATATAATTTTAATTCTACATCCTTGCCCAATGCTTTCATTTTATCATACAAATCCACCGCATGATACATTGGCACCTTCAAATCATCTGTACCTTGTGCTATTAAAAGAGGGGTATCTATTTTGTCAGCCAAAAATAAAGCGGATCTTTTTTTATATTCCTCAGGCAGCTGCTCCGGTGTTCCGCCTATCGTTTGTATTATTGCCAACGTTGCAATACCATCATCATAGGCTTTGCTTATGTCTGTGGGGCCGGCGCCCGCAACAGCGGCGGTGATTCTGTGGTCGCGGCTTAACACAAGATAGGTATCTAAAGCGCCTCTTGACCAGCCAAACATATAAAGTTTGCCGTTTGAAAAGGTGAATTTTTCCGCCAAATCAACCAAAGCAATCACATCTTGAACATCTCCGCCGCCAAACTCGTCCTTTCCGCTTCCTTCTCCCCAGCCCCGGTGCTGCGTCGCCAATACAATAAATCCCATTCTGGCAAAATTATATGGAGTATCTACGTAGATTTGTCCAACGGAGTTGCTGGTGCCGTTAGTCCCCCCTCTGTTGTAAATCAATACAGGGTATTCTTTATCCAAATAGTCACCGGGCAGGCACAAAAAACCTTGCACTGTATAATTGCCGCTCTTATATTTAATTTCATAGCAAATCGCGTCATCCGTAAAAGAAGGCCATTTCGCTTTCCCGTCCGCTATACTCTGATTGAGCTGGCGGACTGCTGTGTCTAAGATTGCTGAATTCGATGGAGTAATCAATTCCATTTCAACAATTCCCGCAGCATTTTTTACATCATCCACGGAATGGATGGGTTTGCTGAAAAAACGAGCCGCTGTATTTCCTACGTTGTCAAACATTCCGGTGTAAACAACCGCAAAAGCCGCCATAGCCAGTATGACAAATACCAGGAGAATCATCCACTTCTTATTCTTTAACATATCTAGCATCTCTCCTTGATAAAAAACATAAAATGATTACCGTTCCTTTTCCAGGCTCCAACGGTTTCAATGCTCTAACAGCCATAGTAAATATGATTTTATATTATTCCCAAACGCCGTGTTATGATCTTCTCCCTCATATAATTTTAATTCAACATCCTTGCCCAATGCTTTCATTTTATCATACAAATCCACCGAATGATACATTGGCACCACCGAATCATCTGTACCTTGCGCTATTAAAAGAGGGGTATTTATTTTGTCAGCCAAAAACAGGGCAGATCTTTTTTTATATTCCTCAGGCAGCTGCTCCGGTGTTCCACCTACCGTTTCTATGGTCATTACCTTCGTAAAATCATTTCCTTCATCATAGGCTTTACTTATGTCTGTGGGGCCAGCACCCGCAACAGCGGCGGTGATTCTGTGGTCGCGGCTTAACACAAGATAGGTTTCCATAGCACCTCTTGACCAGCCAAACATATAAAGTTTACCGTTTGAAAATGTAAATTTTTCCGACAGGTCAATTAATGCGGTTACATCCTGAACATCTCCGCCGCCAAACTCGTCCTTTCCGCTTCCTTCTCCCCATCCCCGGTGTTGTGTCGCCAATACAATAAATCCCGCTCTGGCAAAACTATATATAG
>CABSMD010000393.1 GCA_902478725.1 uncultured Clostridia bacterium | reverse complement strand
GGTTCGGACGTGACTACCTTCAGGTAGGTATGTTCACCGAGATCATGTTTGCGGAATACGATATTCACTTTATTGCCGTAAATGATGGTGTTGACTCCCAGAAGGGCGAGAATGACTTAACCCCATTCCGTAATCTGTTCAATGAATGGTATGCCCGTGACTGCTCCAAGAAGCAGCGGGCAGTCAAGCGAATGAAAGGAATGGCTGGGGAACGAGTTGCTACGCAGGTGCCGTATGGTTATCTCAAAGGCGAAGATGGCCGGTTAGTCGTAGATGAAGAAACCGCTTGGGTGGTTAAGCTGATTTTTGACCTTTGTGTTCAGGGGTTAGGTATTGGGAAAATCGCCAGCGAATTGACACGGAGAAACATTCCTACTCCGGGCACAGTTGCTTTCTACCGCTATGGACATAAGCGAAACTATCATCCAGATAGTGAATGCCAATGGCACTCAAACTCTATTGCTAATATCCTTAGCCATAAAGAGTATCTGGGGCATACAGTCAATTTTAAAACGTTCTCCAAATCGTATAAGTTCAAGAAACGCTACGATACACCTGAAGATCAGCAAATGGTATTTGAAAATACCCATCCTGCTATCATCACACAGGAAACATGGGACACCGTTCAACGGATAAGGCAGCACAGACGGAGAAATCAGAAACAGGACGAGCCTGGGCTGTTCTCTGGAATGCTTTACTGTGCAGACTGTGGATCTTTGATGTATCTCGCAAGAGGTGTGACGGTTAGCCGGGAACAGGAACGGTATTGTTGCGGCAATTACAGGAAGCGCACCAATAGCTGCTCAATGCACTATATCCGGGCAGTGGTTTTGGAAGAATTGATACTTGAGAACCTTAGACAGACGGTTAAATTCGCTACGGAGCATGAAAACGAATTTGCCCAGCACATTATGAACCGAACCCTCGCCAAACAGCAGGAAGGAATTAAAATCCTCCAGAAGATGCTGTCAACCAAAGAACATCGGATTAAGGAATTAGATGGAATTATCAAAAAGCTGTATGAAGATAACTTCACTGGGAAGCTGTCAGATGAACGGTATATGATTTTCTCTAAAGACTATGAAGATGAACAGCATACCTTAAAAACTGAGGTTGAGGATTTGAGAAGTCAGATTGAAGAACAAACTTCTAAGGTAGTCAATATCAACAGCTTCCTTACCGTGGCAAAGAAGTACACTTCCTTTGAAACGCTGACGCCAGGAATGCTCCATGAACTCATTGAGAAAATTGTGGTGCATGAGGGCGATAAAAGCAGCGGCCATCGCATTCAAAAAATTGACATTTATTATTCTTTCGTTGGCGACCTGGAGACCTCTCATGTGGTCGCCCAACGAAATCTCAAAACAAGAAAAGCAGCGTGACATATTTGCATACATCACACTGCCATTCTTTCAGATCAAAAAAGGTTCCCTAAGCACCTTCCGCTTTGTCGGCAGGAGGGTTCTTGTTATTAATTTCCATCAGCTTGTGTCAACATCTCTTTTTTAAGACAAGGAAAGGCACCTTTCCAGATATGGGCGCCGCATTTCGGTTAAAAAAGGTCTGGGGCACAAACGGCCCCAGACCTTTTTCTTTTGGGGTTTGCGCTACAAAGAAAATACCCGCCACAAGTGCGGGCCGGAAGGCTCAAAACGTGAAAAGCCCCACGGTGCGCGACTTGCTCACCGCAGGGTTGGAAATCGTGAACACTTTAGATGCCGACGCTGTAAGCTTACTCCGCAAAAAGTTGGTAGCGACAGCGAGCTGTCGCGAGGGCGTTTACAACCGAGCAGGCGAGCCGAGTGCGACCTTTTGCGGAAAAGGAGGGGGGGAGCGACGTGTGTGCGCTCTGATTTTTACAAAAAAATCAGAGCAAGCGATACAAAGCTTGCTCCGACGTGGCTGGGCTGGCTGGATTCGGACCAGCGGGATGACGGAGTCAAAGTCCGTTGCCTTACCACTTGGCGACAGCCCAATATCCAAATGTATTCTTGCCAAAATAGGGCTCCCATATTCAGGCAAATATGAAAAAAAGGCAAAAAGCCTTTTTCTTTTATATGGGGTGGATAGTCGGATTCGAACCGACGGCCTCCAGAGCCACAATCTGGCGCTCGAACCAACTGAGCTATACCCACC
>CABSMD010000392.1 GCA_902478725.1 uncultured Clostridia bacterium | reverse complement strand
ATCGATGATATCGTCGAAGGCGTTCGTGCTCGTGTTGCAGACAACTACCGCGATAAGGGCTACAAATACAATCTGAATTTCACGATCTACGGTAAAAACGGTGTCATGGGCGACTTGGAGCCGGTCAAAGACGCACATCCGCACGAATTAGGCATTGTCATTGAGGTTGTAGCTGATACACAGGAGCAGGCGGATACGATCTGCGCTTCTGCCCGTTCCACCATGCTGCACTATGGTTACGAAGGTCGTCGTGCTACCGCTGGCAATCTGGCGTTCCCCTTCTCTCCGAGCGATTTCCACGCCGGTCGCGTTTATGTATTCAGCATGTATCATATCATCGAAGTAGAAGATCCTACTTCCCTGTTCCCGATTGACATTGTTACACTGTAAGGAGGAGCGATTGCTATGAAAACCAAACTGACTGATATCACTGATGTTGTCCGCAGCAAAAACTCCGGCCCTTATGAGTTGACGCTGGACATTATGTTCAAAACCTTCGAAGATTTTGAAAAGGTTTGTGCCGCCAAAGCGATCAATGAAAATTTGATTTGTGATCTTTACAAAATTACGCCGGATAAAATCATCAATATCATTGAATTCAAACCTGCAAAATCTATCAAGGTTACCATCAAACGCCCCATTTGTTCTGGAAACCTGGGCGAAACCGATGTATACGGAGCACAGCAACATGCGCCGCTGTTAGACATTGTGTTGGATATTTAAAAGATTGCTGGACATTATCTGTTTTTTCCTCTAAAATAAAGGTGGGCATTTTGCCCACCTTTTTCGTTACAATTTAAATTTTGGCATTTCTGAATCATCAACTGAAAAAAGGAGGTTTTTTATGCCTTATTCTGCACGTATGCAGCAAAGTCACTTATACAGCGTTTATTTTGCGCCCCGTGGACTAACCAGAATGGCTGATCTGGGGATGCAAATTGCACAGCAGTACCTCAGTCCGTTCGATAAGCTTATCGGCATCATCGGAGAAGCCGGTTCCGGTAAGAGCATGCTGGTCAAAGGTATGTTTCCCGGCCTAGAACTGACCAATGACGATGAAGGCGTAAATGTTCGCCCTCTTCCTATTTTGCATCTGGATACCGGCGCATTTTATAGTCCTCATACTTATCATTTGGATATTCGTTTTGAATCTGCTTTTACCCAAATGTGGCAGCTAAAAGATGCGATTCTGGAAGCAATCGATGCCGGGAAAAGAGTTGTGGTGGAGCATTTTGATTTGATCTACCCTATTCTTGGTGTCAATGCCCATCTGCTGATTGGAGTGGGGAGCGAAATTATCGTCACCAGACCTAATATGTTCGGCCCTGAACCTCAAGACATTGCTGATAGTGTATTCCACACCATCCACGACCGAAAGATGGCCCATTCCGCAGAGGACTTGTGCGGTCATATCTTAGAATCCCATGGTATCAACCGGTTTACCCACCGGGATGTCAAGCATGGTTTTATTCTGGTATTCGACGAAAAGCCTGACATCGACCTGATGGCGCTGGAAATGGATGCGAAAGCGGCGATTCAAATGGATTTGCCAATTTCATACGTAGATGACAAGCATATTTCTATCGGCGACGATATTTATCATTGCACCGGGCCGCGTATGCATATCGGCTCTACTGGTGACATTAAAAATTTTGCTTTGCTGCATGAATTTATGGAAGATCCCATTACCAAAGAATATTACCTGGTTGGGGTTGTTAGCTCCAAAGGTGAACTGCGCGCTAACGATCTGAACCGGATTCACGTGGAGGACTAAAAATGGAACCCAAAAAAGATAAATTCGGTTTAATTCATATTTATTGTGGCGACGGCAAAGGAAAAACAACAGCGGCTGTCGGCCTTTGCGTGCGAGCTTGTGGGCGTGGCCGCAAATGTCTTTGGACTTCTTTTTTAAAAGATTACGACTCAGGTGAGTTCATGGGAACAACCCCATTCACCATTTATCCGGGCGAACCTGTGCGGCAATTTGTTTTTACTATGACCGAAGAGCAGAAACAAGCTACTGCTAACGAGCATACCCAAAGACTCAAGGCCGTATTTTCCAAGGCAGAGCAAGAAAATTTTGATCTGTTGGTGTTGGACGAATCTATCGCTTCTTGCAATTTAAATCTAATTCCGACGGACCTTCTGG
>CABSMD010000391.1 GCA_902478725.1 uncultured Clostridia bacterium | reverse complement strand
ACAAGTAGCCGGTACATTAATTGGACAGAATTTTAACTGGCAGATAATTTTGATGCTGGTAAGCCTCGTGGTGGAAATCCCTCTGCTTTACTCTGTTATTGCTTTGACAAAGGGGGAAGAATGCTTCTGCCCACAGGCGGCGAGACGGTCGCTGCCCAAATTTTTTCCTTATATCTGGATGGATATTAAAATATCGCTTCTGATTATTTTGATCACCTTTCTACCGCTGGCTGTCGTTTCGTATCTGTGTGCTCCATTGTTTATGGATAATTCCTATTTCATAGAAATGTCTACAAGGATAGGAAATCTATTCGGAGCAACACTTGGCGCATTCGTCCAGCCCTGGTTTGTGCTTGCTTATATCGCGTTGTTTGCTGAGTCCTTCCGGCTTCAGTATGTCACCTACAGCGTAGAATTGGTGAAAGGGAATTACTGGCGTGTGGTTGTGGTTACGTTCATTACTACTGCCCTCTTCACCATTTTATCGTATGTCTGCAGTATGGCGGGAGCGTATATCGTTTTGGCAACCGGGAAGTTCAACGGTGTGCTTGGATGGTTGGAGATAGGAATTAACTTTATCATAAGATTACTGACCGGATGGCGGTATGCCGCGCTGGCAATTGTGTATTTCCAGCTACAGGCGCGAAAGCCGGAAGTATTGGAGCAATACGTGGTTCCGCCTGACCGGCGGCTTTGAAAAAAAACTTGACATTTAGGGAAACCTGCAATATAATATAATTTGTTTTGTAAACAAATTCCTTGCTCCTTACAAAGCGATAAGGGGCCAAAGTCCAAAAGGAGGTGTAAATAAAATGGTTGAAGTGATTAACAAGTACGAGACGATCTTTATCATCGATGGGACTCTGTCGGAGGAGGACACCGAGGCGCTTGTTGAAAAGTTCAAATCATTGATTGAGTCTGCCGGTACGATCGAGGAGATCGATGTGTGGGGCAAAAGGCGGCTGGCGTATCCGATCAATGACCTGACCGAAGGGTACTATGTGCTGATCCAATTCTCTTCAAAGCCGGAGTTCCCGTTGGAGCTTGAGAGAATTTACCGGATCACCGACGGTCTTATCAGAAGCATTGTAATTAGAAAATAGTGATTTTGATGGGTATTGTTGCCCGCAAGACGGGGGCAGCACCCGGCGATGTCCGGGAAAAGGGAGGTTCAGATGATTAATAAGGTTATTTTGATGGGCAGACTGACGCGTGACCCGGAAATTCGATACAGCCCCGCAGGGGTTGCGGTGACACGCTTTAATATTGCGGTTGACCGCCGGTATGTGAAGCAGGGCGAACAGCGTCAGGCCGATTTTATCAACATTGTTGCTTTTCGGTCGACTGCCGAGTTTGTCAGCAAGTGGTTCGTGAAGGGACAGGCCATAGCAGTGGTGGGCACCCTGCAATCGCGCCGTTGGGAAGATGAAAACGGCAAGACCCAGTATGGGATGGATGTCGTGGCGGATGAGGTTCATTTCGGCGAAAGCAAGAAGGACCGGGACGCGTCGAATCAGACGGGTCACGCCGATAACGGATACGATACCGGAGTTACAACGGCCGCGCCAGCGAAACCACAGAGTTTTGACGATGACTTTATGCCGATTGATGATGACAATCTTCCTTTTTAATGAAAATTTTATACAGATAGGAGGAATACCAGATGGCCGAACAGAGACCACGTAACAGGAAAGCCAAGAAAAAAGTATGTACTTTTTGTGTCGATAAGATAGAATACATTGATTATAAAGACGTTGCCAGACTGCGCCGGTATATTTCGGACAGGGCGAAGATCCTGCCGCGCCGGATCACCGGTACCTGCGCAAAACACCAGAGACAACTGACCGAGGCAATCAAGCGCGCAAGACACGTTGCTTTACTGCCGTTTTCAACGGATTGTTAATTGTCTTACATTGTTTGGAAAACACCGCAACAGATTTGTTGCGGTGTTTTTTTATTTTGTTATTGCATTCATATTTCTTTTGAGATATAATAATGGAAATTAGAATAACAAGGGGGCTTTACCATGCCGGAAATCAAGCTGGGCTTGATCGGGCTGGGTAACATGGGACTCGGCCACATCAATAACATCTATGGTGGAAATGTAAAAAATGTTAAACTGACTGCGGTATGTGATACGGATCAGGAAAAGCTCAAGGCGGCAAAGGAAAAGGTTTCAC
>CABSMD010000390.1 GCA_902478725.1 uncultured Clostridia bacterium | reverse complement strand
CCTTTACCGTTTCCGGCTGGTCATCCTTACGAATCACCAATTTGCCGCCGCATTTGTCGCACACTTCCCCTTTGGAGGAAGGCTTGAAATCAACGTGGTAGCTGGCGCCGCAGCTTTCACAGACCCGCCGGCCGGACAAACGCTTTTGAATCGCCTCGTCCGGAACTTCAATATCCAGAACTTTATGAATCACAACGCCCATGGCGTCGAGCGCCTCGGCTTGCGGAACCGTTCTGGGGAAGCCATCCAGGATAAAACCGTTTTTGCAGTCCTCCTGTGCCAGCCGCTCTTTGATAATTGCGATTACAACCTCATCCGGAACCAGAGCGCCGCTATCCATATAGGATTTGGCTTTTTGCCCCAGCTCGGTGCCGTTTTTCAATGCCTCGCGGATAATGTTGCCGGTGCTGATAGCCGGGATCTGCAATTTATCGCAGATGACCTCAGCCTGGGTACCTTTGCCCGCGCCCGGTGCGCCTAACAGGATCAAATTCATATTCGTCCCTCCATTATTCCAGGAAGCCTTTGTAATGACGCATCATCATTTCGGACTCCAGCTGACGTACCGTATCCAGCGCAACGCCGACAACGATCAGGATGGAGGTACCGCCCAGCGAAATGTTCATGCCGGTGATGGCAGTGAGCAGAATCGGCAAGGTGGCAACCAGGCCCAAAAACAGAGCGCCGACCAGAGTGATCTTGGAAATCACCTTGGTGATAAACTCGGTGGTGGGTCTGCCGGGACGAATGCCCGGAATCGCGCCATTGTTCTTTTGCAGATTATTGGCCATTTCCACAGGGTTATACTGAATCGCCACATAGAAGTAATTAAACATGATGATCAGCAAAATGTAGATCATGGCATACCAGCCGGTATTGTAATTGAAAATACTCAAAAACTTATACAGCAAGCCCTCGGTGTTCAGCGGCACAAACGCCTTGATGGTACCGGGGATCGCCAGAATAGAGCTGGCAAAGATGATCGGCAGAACGCCGGACATATTGACCTTGATCGGCATAAAAGTGGACTGGCCGCCATACAGTTTCCGGCCGACCACTCGCTTGGCGTACTGTACCGGGATTCGTCTCTCTGCGGAGGTCATGACAACGATGAATACGATCATGGCCAAAAACAGGATCAGAACCAGCGGAACATAGAAGTAGTACTTAGTGGACTGCGCGCCCATCTGGAAGTACTGCCACATTTTCAGCACCGCAGAGCCGCCGCGGGACAGGATACCGGCAAACAGAATCATGGAAATGCCGTTGCCAATGCCCTTGGCATCAATCTGATCGCCTAAAAAGACAATCAGCGCGGAACCTGCCGTAAAGGTCATGATGATGACCACTGCTGAGAAAAATCCAGCAAAGCCCTTGGTGTAGACCAAGGCGCCCTGATTTTTTAACAGGAACCAGTAAGCCAGCGCCTGGACAAAGCCCAAGCCGATACCGGTGTACCGGGTAATCCGGTTCAGTCGTTTTCTGCCGTCCTCGCCCTCTTTGCTCATCCGTTCCAGTGCAGGGATTGCAACCGTCAAAAGCTGAATCACGATGGAGCCGGTGATGTAAGGGCTGATGGACATGGCGAAAATCGTGGCGTTCGAAAACGCGCCGCCGGTCAGAACGTCGATATAGCCCAGCAGGTTGCCGTCACCCGCGTTGGACATCCAAGCCTGCATAACGCTTGCGTCCAGAAACGGAACGGGGATGGCGCTGCCGATACGGAAGATCAGCAGGATCAATGCGGTGAACAGAATCTTCTTTCTCAGGTCCGCAATTTTCCATGCGTTTCTAATGGTGTCGAACATTCTTATTTCACCTCGGCTTTCCCGCCTGCCTCCTCAATTTTCTGCTTGGCAGACGCGGAGAAAGCGGCAGCATTCACGGTCAACTTCTTGGTCAGCTCGCCGTTACCAAGAATTTTTACGCCGTCAAGTGTTTTTTTCAGAAGACCAGCGGCAAGAATTGCGTTGGTATCTACAACCGCGCCGTCCTCAAAGCAATTTAAGTCGGATACATTGATCGTAGCATACTTGGTGGCAAAAATATTGTTGAATCCTCTTTTCGGGACTCGTCTTGCCAACGGCATCTGGCCGCCCTCAAAGCCGGGTCTTACACCGCCGCCGGAACGGGCATTCTGGCCTTTATGGCCTTTGCCTGCCGTTTTACCGTTGCCGGATC
>CABSMD010000389.1 GCA_902478725.1 uncultured Clostridia bacterium | reverse complement strand
ATATTCCTCAGGCCGGAGCTTTTGTATCGGGTATTCCATAGCACGCCTCCTTACGCCTTCTTGTTTCCATTAATCAATCGCGCTGATAATCAGCTTTGTCATATCGCTGGTCGAAAGCGGTGTTGCGTTGCTGTTTCCGACGATATCAGCGGTACGGTATCCGGCGTTCAACACGTCGTTCACCGCCGCCTCGATACAGTCCGCCGCTTCATTTTGTTCAAATGAGTACCGCAGCATCATCGCAGCGGAAAGAATGGTCGCGATCGGGTTGGCCTTATTGGTTCCTGCAATGTCGGGCGCGGAGCCGTGGATCGGCTCATACATCCCGAGGCTGCCCTCTCCGATGGAGGCGGAGGGCAGAAGACCGATCGAGCCGGTGATTTGGGAGGCCGCATCGGAGAGGATATCGCCGAACATATTTGAGGTAACGACGACGTCAAATTGAGAAGGATTGCGCACAAGCTGCATCGCCGCATTGTCGACTAACATGTCGGCGTATTCGACCGTTGGGTAGGATTCGGCTAAACGGTGCATAACCTCACGCCAAAGTCGGGAACTTTCCAACACATTTGCCTTGTCAATGCTGGTTACTTTACAGCGACGTTTTAAAGCCGTTTCAAAGGCGACGCGGCCGATCCGTTCAACCTCGCCGACGCTGTAGCGTTCGGTATCGAAAGCGGAATCGTTCTCCCGGCCGCTTTCTCCAAAATAAATTCCTCCGGTCAGCTCGCGGACGATGACCAGATCAAAGCCCTGTTCCGCCATGTCAGTCCGCAGAGGGCACTCTTCCTTAAGTGCCGGATATAGACGGGCAGGGCGTATGTTGGAATAGAGACCCAGGGCGGAACGAATTCCCAGCAACGCCTTTTCCGGGCGCAGATGTCCGGGCAGAGTATCCCATTTCGGGCCGCCGACCGCACCTAAGAGGACGCTGTCGGAAGCTTTGCAGGCATCGATGGTATCCTGGGGCAGGGGGGCACCTGTCGCGTCGATCGCGCGGCCGCCCGCGAGCTTTTCAGTATAGAGGAAGGTATGGCCGAACTTTTGACCAATCTTATCCAGGACGGCCACCGCGCTGTCCACGATCTCCGGCCCAATACCGTCTCCTTTTAATAGTGTTATGTTGTATTTCATCCCTGTAACACCCCGTTTTCTATCGCGGCGATCAGTCCGCCAGCTGAGATGATCGATTGTATAAATGATGGAAAGGGTGCGGCCTGATACATCTTGCCGCTTGTTTGGTTCCGAATCGTTCCACTGTCTAAATCAACCGCAAGCTCGTCATTTTCGTTGATCTCGGCGGAGGCGTCCGGGCACTCGATGATCGGCAAGCCGATATTAATGGCATTGCGGTAAAAAATACGGGCAAAGCTTTGTGCAATCACAAGGGAAATACCGCTTTCCTTAATTGCGATTGGCGCGTGCTCTCTGGAGGAGCCACATCCAAAATTCTTACCTGCAACAATGATCTTAGCAGTTGCCGCCTTCTTCTTAAAGTCCTGGTCCAGATCCTCCATGCAGTGTGCGGCAAGCTCTGCTTTGTCGGAGGTATTTAAGTATCTGGCCGGGATAATGACATCGGTATCGACATTGCTGCCGTATTTGATGGTTTTTCCGGTGATTTGCATTTTATCTCATCCTTTCTGTTTCATTCAAGCCTGGTTGGGCCGCGCTATTTTGCCGGCTATGGCGGAGGCCGCCGCGACCGCGGGGCTTGCCAGATAAACCTCGGATTTAGGATGTCCCATCCGTCCGACAAAATTACGGTTGGTGGTCGCGACCGCCCGTTCTCCCTTTGCCAGAATCCCCATATGCCCGCCCAGGCAGGGGCCGCAGGTGGGGGTTGAAACAACTGCACCAGCTTCGATAAAAGTTTCCAAAAGCCCTAGTCTCATGGCTTCAAGATAGATTTTCTGCGTAGCGGGAATGACGATGGTACGGACGTTCTTTGCTACCCGTTTCCCCCTCATAACCTCCGCCGCGATCTGGAGATCTTCCAGCCTGCCGTTGGTGCAGGAACCGATCACAACCTGATCGATTTTGACCTCTCCGGCCTCGTCTACCGTCTTGGTGTTTTCCGGAAGATGGGGGAAGGCCACCGTCGGCTCGATGGCTGACAGATCGATTTCAATGGTGCGGTTGTAAACCGCATCGTCATCCGCTTTGAAAACGGCTGGGGGGCGCGCGCTGTGCT
>CABSMD010000388.1 GCA_902478725.1 uncultured Clostridia bacterium | reverse complement strand
GTTTTTCCTTGATCTCGCTGTCTTCCAGCACCGTGAAGTCCTTGTTCTTGTAATCCGCAAATGAATCGGTCTTGGTGATTTCTATGTTGTTTTCAATGGTGCCATACTTGGTTACGTTTTCATCCAGCTGATACCCGGCCGACTTGTATTCTACGTTATTGCTGACAATGTTGTACTTCGGAAGCGTTGGCTCATCTTCTAAGATATTAGCCAGTTCTGGATACTTTTCATTCCAGATACCTTCTTTATAAGGAAACTTTTTCAGCTTCTGATACAGGGAGGAGGAATCCGATGGATCGAGCCATGCCTGCTCCAAAGCCCAGCCGGTTCCGCGGCTGTCGATGACAAACGGCTTTTTGCATTCCAACATAATGTTATTCTGGAAGGTATTGTTCCGGCCACCGCCATACAGCGCAATTGAATCAACACGGTAAAACACATTGTTGTTTACCTTGGTCTGGGAATGCATATCGTCCAGATAGACCGCCTGCATCTGCATACCGGTTGTGGTTGAGATCATCTCCAGGTCATGGAAATAGTTGTAGCGGATCTCGTTGCCCCAGCAGGACCAGTCGCGGCCGGTATAGATTGCGCCGGAATCAGCGGTATCCTTACAAACCTCATAAATATTGTTGTATTCAATAATCTGGTCATTGCCGCCATAGCTCATGGCAAAATGCGGCGCGTCGTGCATTTCGTTGTGGCTGGCGATGTTTCCGGCACCATTTAGGGTAATTGCGGGCGCGTAGGTTACCTTGTGCTGCGAGAAGGTCTCAATCAGATTGTTCTTCGCGAAGCAGTTGCCCGGCGTGAGTGTTTCGCGGTCACCGCAGTTGATGTCGATGCCCCAGGAACTGATGTCATGGATATAGGAATTTTGAACACCGGAGTCCTTGGAAGTTTCGATAACGACCGTTTTGTCGCCGATGCCGGTAAATTCGCAGGCGTCAACAACAAAGTTTTCGCAATTTTTTGCAAAGATTCCCCTGGCCAGGGTGTTTGCAAAACGGATTCCCTGAATTGTAAGATTTTTTGCTCCGTCAATTGAGATAAAATCCTTATTATAGGATGTGAATACCACATCTGAGCCAGCTTTAAAATCCTTCGGCGGGATGAGATAGAGAATTCCGCTGTCGCGGTCTACATACCATTCGCCTTCAGCGTCCAGCTCCTCAAGCAGGTTGATGAACTTGACGCGCCTGTCGGTAACGGGATTATAACCTTTGTTGCAGTATGTATTAATCGTACCGGATTCGACGTCTACCTCCGCGGGTACAGTACCCTCAGCCCAGTCGTGCCGGAAGAAGCCGAATGCCCAAATGTCCTTTGCCTCCGCCCATTTTTTATACCGCGTATCCGCCGTGGTAAAGGAGCAGGGCTGCAGGCTTCCGTTAACGGTATCGTTTTTGCTGCCGTCGTCGATTACTTTGTTGATCATCAGGTATTTGTCGTTCGGATAGCAGGCCAGGGTCAAAAAGTCGTCGTTAAAGGTTAGGGTAGGGGAGAAGCCTTGGTCGTCCGCCGACAAAAAGCCTTGCGGACGGATTTTTCCATAATCCGTAATCCCAAGATCCTTTAAGTTTGCCTGCATAACCTTATCTTTTCCGTTTTTCTCAATGATACGGTTTAAGATAGCCGTATCGGTCACCTTGGAAAAGGCGCTGTAGGGCACCTTGTTCCCGGCGGTAAATTCGACCTTTTCATCCTTGTATGCACGGATGACCAGATCGCTGTCCGCGGATGTGAGGGAAATCGTCTCAGATGCCTGATAAGAGCCTCCACGGAGATTAATTACCACGGTGCCATCAATACCACGGGCTGCCTCTATAGCGGCCGTAAGTGTTGCATAGGGTGCGTCGATTGTACCGTTGTTGGTATCTTGTCCGTCAGTTGCAACGTACAAAAATACCGCCTCCTGTGTGTCTGCCGCCCAAGCCGTACCCATGCAGGAAAATACCATACAGAGCAACAGGGCGAGCGCTACTGATTTTTTCATTTTTTTACCTCCTTTTAAATTTAGATAATTCAATTATAGAATAGCATAATTTGTTTTACAGATGCAAGTTCAAACAATAAATTAGACAATATTGTATACCAAATAGACAATATATTGTTATTTTTTAATAGTATGATGGCGGGGAAAGCAAAAGAATGCTAACCCCGCCACAAATAAAAAGGAGATGGAATAAGCTAATGTCAGATGTTGAGTAATCTCTT
>CABSMD010000387.1 GCA_902478725.1 uncultured Clostridia bacterium | reverse complement strand
TCCGTGGGCCGCCGATCCCGCCAGCGTCAGGGCGTCGTCAGTATGAGGGGCAAAGAGAACGGCGGCCTTGATTTTGTCAAAGCCGCCGTAATGTAATCAGGCATGGGAAATGGGCTGCTGCACGACGGCTTTTTTTCTTTTGCCGTCGTCCGGCAGCAGTTAGTTTTCGATTTTTTTCTTATGGGAAAAGACAATCAATCCAACCAGAAACATCACGATAAGGCAAAGTACAATGCTGATACATCCGCCGATGGTGGCCGGTACAGGGGCTTCATAGTAAGTAGATTTATCCGAGAAGAACATGGACACACGATATGCGAAGCTGCCCGGAATGATAAAACCACTTTCTGAACCGATGAACAGGCAGGATGCAAAGCCATATATAACCCCTACGACGCTTGTTACAATGATATTGCGGCTCAGGTTGATAACGATTGCCCCTAAACAGGTAGTTATCAAAACGACAACACCAGCTTCAATTCCAAACCCGATTGCCAGATTGAGGAACAGGGAAACACCCCCGGTCAACCTGCCAGCTCCGTTGAGTACCGCCACAAGCAGGCCAAAAGCGATAAATAAGACGGCCGCGAAGCCGAAGCCGATAACGATGCTGACAGCGACTTTCGATAGAAAGAGCTTCTTCTTTGAAAAACCGTAGGTAATCCAGTTGATGTAAGTTTTGTTCTTGTATTCCTGATAAAATAGCGAACCTATCAAAATGAAGATCACCATTGGGAAGAACATGGAAAACTGGTTATTCATAAAGAAGAACAGGTCAGCAAGTGATTTTGTGCTGTTGTTAAAAACTGCTCCTGCTCCGCCGGTAAGGATGGGAAGAAGCGACAACAGCAGAAGAAACACCATAAACCATTCCCGCTTCAACTTGTAAAACTCATTTTTAATCAACACTCCCATTATGCTTCCTCCCTCTGGCCGGAAGTCATAATATCCTCATACAGTGCTTCCAGTTCCTTTTCGTTATAGTCGTTTTCTACAACCTTGATGATTTTTCCGCCACGAATGAAAATAAGAACATCTGTGACAGCGGCAATCTCCGTCAGATTATGGCTTGATACCAAAATACAGTGTTGGGGAGATTTCAGGCGTTCTTTCAGAAGTAGCCGGATTTCCTTTATCCCCATCGGATCAAGGCCATTGGTAGGTTCATCCAGCAGCAAATATTGAACATTGCCTAAAAAGGCGCGGGCAATTCCCAGCCGTTGGCGCATCCCCAAAGAAAGTTGAGAGAACAGCTTTTTCCGGGCGTCCAGCAGGTTTACTTGTTTGAGCGCCGCTTCAATGTTTGGCTGTTTCAGACCTAAATACTGCGCGTGGAGCTTCAAATTTTCCTCTACGGTGAGCCGGGGGTAAAAAGCCGGGTATTCAATCAAACTTCCAAAACATCTGCTGGAAACGGGTTGCCCATCTGAGAGGATTTCTCCCGAAAAGGCGGTCAGGCCCAGCATGGACTTAAACAGTGTTGTTTTACCGGCCCCGTTCGGCCCCAGAACACCATAGATTTTTCCTTGCTCTAAAGTCAGGTTGATGTTGGACAGCAAGGCAGTATTTCCAACATTCAGATTTACATTTTTGATTTCCAGCATGAAATTCCTCCGTTATTGAAAAAAGATGAAAAGCAAAAAGGCCACAGCATAAATCAAAAATGAAATCCCGATGGGTTTTGATCTCTGTTTTAACCCTTTTAGGCCATCGCTCAATATACCATGCAAGGCCATGAGCAGGCACACTGCCAAAGCGATGAGTGAAATTACTAAAGCTACCTTAACCATTGTTTGTACCTCCTATGGCTCATACTTTACCAAAGAGGTTTAGGATTTGTTTGAGAAAAGTCTAAGGAAAGTCTAAGGATGAAAAAAGAGCTGCCGAAGCAGCCCTTTAGAAATTGACAATGGGAAACACGATTTGAATTGCAAAGATACCGTTTTGCAGAGAAGCCGAGATTTGCCCGCCCATACGGGTCACAAGTCTTTGAGCGATTGCCAGCCCCAGCCCGGTTGTCTTTTTTGTCCGTGACTGGTCGGTGGTGTAAAAACGGTCAAACAAATGGGGAATATCTTCCTGCTGAATACTGCTCGACGCATTTTTAACGGTTATAACCGTTTGAGCTTCTTCTAACGCTGCGGTGATCTGATAATTTCCCTCCCCGTGAACAAGCGCATTATAAACCACATTTGAGAAAATCCGGGTCAAGGCATCTGGATCGCCCCA
>CABSMD010000386.1 GCA_902478725.1 uncultured Clostridia bacterium | reverse complement strand
TGTATAAGAGACAGATGGTAGACCTATCGCAGGGTCCCTGTGTGCTCAAACGGCTTCGCGGATGCGGGGCGGGCAGCGAATATCTTGCGGTAACGCCGGACGGAGAACTGTATCCCTGCCATCAATTTGTCGGCCACGAGGAATATTTGATGGGAAATGTGTTCGACGGCAAGCTGGACCATAAAATCAAAGAGGAATTTGAACGGTCGAATGTTTATACCAAACCCGCTTGCGCGGATTGCTGGGCTAAGTTTTACTGCAGCGGCGGTTGCCAGGCCAATGCGTATCAGTTCAACGGGGATATTACAAAACCGCATGAGATTTCCTGTCAGCTGCAAAGAAAACGTACCGAATGTGCCATTGCTGTTGAGGTGGCCTTAAAGGGGAATGCAAAATGCGTAGAAAAAGATTGAAAGGTGTATCAATTTTTTTAATATTGGTTATTCTGTTTGTAGCGGTCGGTTTGGAGACAATCACCCTTGCGGTGCAGCCATCCGCCGTTTTGCCTCACTTTTATGCGGGCGCAGGTAATTCGCTTGGCGCGCAATCGGCCAACGCGGGGCGGGAGATGCTTCTGTCATTAAGTTCTTATGTTGTTTCTCACGCCTCTTCGGAAGATGGTTATCTGGAGGAGGCCGCCTTGCATTGCGGTTTTTTTGCATTATCAAGTGAAGACGCCATCTTATTTTGTATGCAGGGGCGGGAGGAGCCTGCCTTTTTAGAGCATATCGATATCCTTTCGGTGGCGCCCAGGGCATGATATGTATTGAAATTGTGTGTTGCTTACTATTTTAATGAAGGAGTTGTTACGATTGAAGGAGAAAAGCGTTGCAATATTTGTTGTTACCGTTCTCATTATCATAGCGCTGGCAGCGGTAGCGGGCTTTGGTATTCCGGATGTCATGGGGATCAAGGTACCGTCCGTGCTGGATAAAACAGAGTCGAATGATAATTACGGAATCCGCCAGGGACTTGACCTGGTTGGCGGTTCCAGGATCGTGTTTGAAGCGCAGGCGGACAATCCATCCTCCGATGAGATGAGCACGGCGGTCAGTATGCTAAAAGCCCGTCTGGATTCCCTTGGGTACACCGAAGCGACGACAGTCAAACAAGGTAATAAGAGGATCGTTGTCGAGATCCCGGCTATTTCCAATCCGGAAGATGCGGTACAAAAGCTGGGCGCGACGGCGAAATTGACTTTTACCGACGCCGACGGGAACGTAGTGATGGAAGGATCGGATATCAAATCAGCCAAAGCGGCATATGAGGCGACCGATTCGACCGGAAAACAACAGCATATCGTAAAATTGGAATTGAAGAGCGAGGCGGTTCCCAAGTTTGCTGAGGCGACACGCGCCGCCGCGGCAAGATCCGGGGAGCAGAAAAACTATATCTCTATCCGTCTGGATGAAAATGAGATTTCATCCCCGAGTGTAAACGAAGAAATTAATTCCAGTGAATGTATCATTGAAGGTTCGTTTGACGCGGAAAATGCAAAATATCTCGCGGGTGTCATTCAGGCAGGCCAGCTTCCGTTTGGCTTAGACGATGTTGAACTGAGGAGCGTGGGTCCGACACTGGGCGAACGTGTATTGGATACCAGCTTGCTCGCTGGCGCGATCGGCATTTTGCTGGTTATGCTGTTCATGCTGCTTGTCTACCGTCTGCCCGGCCTGGTGGCAGACATCGCCCTGCTTGCTTATATGGCGATTGCCGGTATCATCTTTGCGATTCTTAAGGTAAACCTGAGCCTTTCCGGTATTGCCGGTATCATACTGTCGATTGGTATGGCGGTCGACGCCAATGTCGTTATCTTTGAACGTGTGAAGGAGGAGCTAAGGAACGGGAAGACGATCCGGGCCTCTGTGGACTCCGGCTTCCACCGCGCGCTCACTGCTATCATCGACGCGAATGTGACCACTATGATCGCGGCGGTTGTTCTATATGTTTTTGGTATGGGTACCATCAAGGGTTTCGCTCTGACACTGGGTATCGGTATCATCGTCAGCATGTTTACCGCGATTGTTGTAACCAGACTGCTGCTCAAGCAGCTGGTTGGCATGGGCGTTACCAGCCCATGGGCATTTGGCGTGAAAAGGAGGAAGGCAGATGTTTAATATCGTCCATAACAAAAAAATATTCTTTACGATTCCAATTATCATCATCGTTATCGGAATTGTTTCCATGTTTGTTCAGGGCTTCAACCTCGATATCGATTTTCGGGGCGGTACATCCA
>CABSMD010000385.1 GCA_902478725.1 uncultured Clostridia bacterium | reverse complement strand
GGGCTTTACCGTTACACATGCCTTTACACAGCGCGAGGCTACTACCGTGCTTGCGAGTCATAAATTTGATCTGGCTCTGGTGGATATTTCCTTACCTGACGGAAACGGCTTCGCCGTTTGCACCGAGATTAAAGAAATGCAGAATATTCCCGTTATCTTTCTGACGGCCTCCGGCGATGAAGCCAGTGTTGTAACCGGATTGAACATAGGGGCGGATGATTATATCACCAAGCCTTTCCGCCCGCGCGAATTGATTGCGCGGATTGGAAGCGCCCTGCGAAAGACCGGACATTCTCCGGCGGCATTTGAAATCAATGGGCTTTCTGTCGATACGGCCAGCGGTATTGTAAAAAAGGACGGGAAAGAGGTTTTTCTTTCCGCGCTGGAATACCGATTGTTGCTGGTATTCATCAACAATCCAAAAAGTGTTATTACACGGGATCGGCTTTTGGACGAATTGTGGGACGCGGCAGGCGAATTTGTCAATAATAATACCTTGACTGTCTATATCAAACGGCTGCGGGAAAAGATTGAGCTCTCCCCTGCCGATCCACGGATCATTCTTACCGTTCGTGGTATAGGATATCGGCTAGGAGGCGGCTATGTTTCGGAATAAAGAGATTCGGCAGTTTGCCGCATTACTTGCCATCATAACCGCCATCAGTACCTTGGCGGGCTTTTCTATCCATCCAGGGGCCGGAATCATAGCACTTGCTTCTGCTGCTGCTTTTGGAGCAGCGTTTTTTGTGTTTACCAAAGCCCGATACAAAAGCATTGCACGGATTTCAGATCAAATCGACCTTGTGCTTCATAATGCCGACCATCTGTATATCAGTGAGTCGGACGAGGGTGAGCTTTCGATTCTGCAAAGCGAAATCATCAAAATGACGCTTCGCATCAGGGAACAAAACGAGGCGTTGAAAAAGGAGAAAACCCACCTTGCCGATTCTCTTGCCGACATTGCCCACCAACTCCGTACTCCCCTCACCTCCGCGAACCTGATTTTGTCTTTGCTGAAAAACAATCCTGAAGAAAAAGAACGGAAAGCTCTGTTACAGGAAACGCAAGGGTTATTTATCCAGATGGAATGGTTGATTCGTTCCCTGTTGAAATTATCCCGTTTAGACGCGGACATTGTGGTTTTCCAAACGGAAAAAATAGATATAAACGGCTTAATAAATGCCGCGCTTCATCCATTTCTGATTGCAATGGAGTTGCATAATATTCAGGTGCAAATAGACATACCGAAAGGAATCGAGATCATAGGTGATGCGGGCTGGCTTTCAGAGGCCATTCAAAATATCCTTAAAAATTGCATGGAGAGTGCAGGTGATGGCGGGAAGATTGAAATTACCTGTGAAGACACTGTGCTGTTTACGCAGATTACTCTGCACGATAGCGGCACAGGTTTTGCAAAAAAGGATCTCCCCCATCTGTTTGACAGGTTTTATCGTGGGAAAGATTCGGGCGCAACAGGATACGGAATTGGACTGGCTCTATGCAAAACGATTATTGCCCGGCAGGGTGGAACGGTTAGCGCAAAGAATCATCCGCAAGGCGGTGCGGTATTTTCTATTCGTTTCCCAAAGTGACGAATCTCTCACCAAAAAGTCACCGGGATGTAAGATAAAAGGTCTATTATATGGGTAAAGCATAAAAAGGAGGCTCACATAATGGAATTTTTAAAAGTAGAAGATTTATGCAAGGTCTATGGAAAAGGGGAAAGCAAAGTCACTGCGTTAGACCATGTTTCCCTTACCTTTGAGAAGGGGGATTTTACCGCAATTACCGGTCCCTCCGGCTCCGGAAAATCAACCTTGCTGCACGCGATTGCAGGTGTAGACGTGCCGACAAGCGGAAAGGTGTATTTGGATGGGCAGGATGTGTATGCGGGGAGTAATGAAAAGCTTGCCATTTTCCGCAGACGGCAGGTCGGGCTGATTTATCAGTTCCACAACCTCATTCCTACTCTGAATGTGGTGGAAAACATCACCTTGCCAATATTAATGGACAAGCGCAAGGTCAACAGGGAACGGTTGCATGATCTGCTGGAGTTGCTTGGGCTACAGGAGCGAAAAACGCATCTCCCCAACCAGCTTTCGGGCGGCCAGCAGCAGCGTGTCGCTATTGGACGAGCTTTGATGAATGCCCCGCAGGTCTGTCTGGCCGACGAACCTACCGGCAGTCTCGACAGCCACAACGGTCAGGAAATTATCCATCTGCTGAAAGAAAGTCACCGTAAATA
>CABSMD010000384.1 GCA_902478725.1 uncultured Clostridia bacterium | reverse complement strand
GGCCACGGGTGGTTTATTGTTGAAGAAAGAGCAGATGAAAGAGAATGGGCTGCAGAATACAATACGGGATGTAATGCTGCCATATATGATGAAGATAACAGCAAGAAAATCTCCCATGCATATTATTTTTGGATTGCTAAATATTTCGACCAAAATATTTACAGTAACAGAGGGATACGATGGCTGAGCCGAAATGGGATAATTGAAGCTTCTTCAAAGGGAACTCTGCCCGATAATCCTTTATCCGATGAGGATATTTCATATTTGATTGCCTCGAATCTTGTTGTAAAATCCGGGAATGATTATCGTTTTAACTTTCCGTACTTTACAGCGGAACAGTTCGGAAAATTTGCTTCATTGTTTGACATGAATGATGAAAAAACGGACGATCTCCTTGCGGAATGGATTGTAACGGTGCGTAAAAACTTTGAAAACTTTGTACCCAAGCATTTGCACGATCAGATCAATCAGTGGGTAAGCTGTTATCTGTATCAGATTATCGGATATGTTACCGACGAGCTGATCCGCCGCGGTGTCCTGCGTAAGCCAAACGCCGAAAAACCTTTGACGGATGGCGTGTTCTATGTCGAAGGGAAATATATCAATCCGTAAATGAACATTGCCGAGAGAAACCATTTGGTCGCTCTCGCCGACATTTACGTAGGCTTTGTTTGTAGGTGTGCTCTCATGAAAATGTGTCGCATTTTAATCGGCCCTTGAAAAACGCCACAGTCCGATAGCTCTTTTGCCGCCTCTTTACAAATAAGAATCGCTATTTTGATACAATGCGTATTATGAATAGCGATTCCTTTATATTGAAAAGAGGGGCGCGCAGGCGCTTGACTGATCGATGCTTAACAACAGAAACAACAATTTCAGATGAACAAATGAATTGAAAGAATTACATTCTATCTGTTATAATAATAAAAAAAGAAAGGATTCTCCGTTCTGCCGGAGAGAATGCGATGAACAGCGAATGCAGTAAATCAATAGATTTTCTATTAGAAAATGCTGGATCGGTCATTCAGTATAGACTTCGCAAGGAAATACTCAAGGATTTATCAGAAGGTGAAGAAGAAAAGCTGCTTGAGCAAATCTATAAATTGCCCCTGTTTAAACTTCTTGCGACTTATGTCAAACCGAATGGCTACATAGGGCGCGGGATGCATAGCTGGGACAACTGGCGTGGAACTGTTCTTCACGAAACGCCCCTTCAGGATGGAGAGTGCGCGGCAAGGCTGCTTTCGTATTATCGGATTCCCAAGACGCATCCGTTTGTTCACGGCTTTCTTTCCGCCATGCGGGAGGAAGAGACGCTGAAAAAGGAGTTCTCCTATATACCTCCGGAAATTTCCCGATATGAAAATCGGTTTGAGGGCTTGAACAACGGCAACAGCCTGATGGCACTTATCTATACGATGCAGGCCATGCTTGGCTTCGGAGATGATTATGAAGATTTGAAGCAGTTCCAGCAGATTTCCCTCAAGGGCTTTCAGCGTGCAAATGGCATTTCTTCGCTTGATGATCTTACCAAGTTCAATCCGAATGCCAAACGCAAGTATAATTATCCCTATATAGAAAGCGATGAGTATTTTCCGGACATCTATACGGTCACAATGCTCGCGTATACGCAAAGCTGGCGTACCGAGGAGAACATCAAGCTGCTTGGACGTGCCTTGAATCACATCAACGCCATCATGAAGCCAGATAACAATATAGCAATTCGGATCAAAGGCAAATATGTAGCTCCCGGCTTTGCGATGATTCGTCCGATCAGAGCCTTCCGCGCGGATCCGATCGACACGATCGCCTATCGCCGTCTGCTGACTGAAATCGCCATGATGGGCGTTGGGGAGAGCGTAGATGTCATCCGCGAATCAGCAGCGAATGTGAAAGAAGCAATTGAAAAGGACGGCATTCTTAGGATGCATTTGGACCAGCCGCATAACAAACGGTATTCGCCGCTGTACATTTCATACCCGACGGCATATGCTGATGTCAGGCTGGAAGCCGACTATAAAGACAAAAAGGCATTATTATGCGACCTTACTTACTGGGCCGTAGAGTTTTTACACCTTGTCCGGAATGCCTAGCGACAAAACTTTTCGTAAAGGATCTTTCCGCCGTGACGAGAACAGCGGCCGCAAGCCAGGGAGCGCGGGCCCCGGCCACGGCGCCATGAAAAGAATAGAATAACCCCGCCGCCCGGAACAAAAAAATTTTTACAAAAGTATTGACAATAAAACACGGTAGCGATACAATCTAACCGTTAGAACA
>CABSMD010000383.1 GCA_902478725.1 uncultured Clostridia bacterium | reverse complement strand
GCCTCTCCTTAATGATACAGCCCAGCCCGATCGTTGATGACGAAGAGCTTTAGCATCTCGTCGGTCAGGCCCAGCTCGCCTTGATCGTTCCCTTTCAGATAGCCCTTATCCACCAGCTTTTGCACCGTCTCCCTCGCCCACTCCGGCATGTTATTGTCAATATAGTTATAAATCATCGGATTCTCAAGCCGGTTTATTCTCTGCTCAAGCTCATCCATTCTTGTTACCAGGTCATTTATCGTAGCCACTTGCGTACCTCCATTCAGTTCGTTTTGCACCGCATCCCGAAACTCGTTCACCGTTTTCCCGTATTCCGCAAAGTACCCCACCGGGTCGGTATGGTCGCTCTCTCTCCACCGTGACGATACCTCCGCGTGCGACAGCAGGTTATCCACTGTCACCTCTCCAAATCCATTCTCCCGGAACAGGTCGGCAAACAACGACACCGCATTGTTCCACACACGCCCAAATTTCTCCGGGTCATGGCCGGACGGCCTGCACAATTCAATCCCTATGTACCGGCTGTTCGCCGTCGGCCCGGCATGCCACGCCACCTCGTCGTAAGGGATGGTCTGGATCACATCCTCCCAGTCCACAAACGCATGGGCTGACGCGCCGCGGTTCGCACTGTTGAAATACTGGTATTCCCTCTCCGCCGTCGCCCCAGGTGTCGCCGTCTCATGCACTACTATACCTATGGGGCTTAGTCTACTACCACTACGGTTATTTTGGATCAGCTTTACCTTGTACATCCTCCCCCTCCTCTTCTTGCTTTGCCGTCTGCTTAATCAACTGGTTCACATACACACTCGCACCCGCAATCAAAATACCCTGTGTCAATGCTGAGAACACCAGCATAAACCCATCCTGATAGTGGTTGATCGGTACCGTCGCCAGCAGGTACACCAGACATAGTACCACGCCCGCGCCCCCTAAAATCCAGGGGATCCATTTGTCTTTTACGCTGCTCCGCTTCACTGCCATACCGATCAAGTACAGCACCGGTATCAACACCAAAAACTCCGGCTTGATAAACTCCTTTAGCAAATCGTACATTCCAGTTTCCTCCCTTTTTTACTTTTTATAGTTTCTATGTATACCATATCAAAAAGTAGACGCTAATGCAACCATATAGTGGACCTAACTGGTATCAGTATATGTGGCATACCACGTAATTAGTTCCGGGTCGCATGTGTCATCTCGTCTTATGATACCTCATTACACCGGACCGTTCCAATTTTTATTCTGCAAATCTCCGTTTGTATACAATTGTGCTGTGGCTGACCAAATCATTATATCAGTAAACAATATACCATCAGGTTCCCTAACAACACTCGTTATAATATTGCTATTGGCAACAATATTTTCGGCAAAACCTTACTCTCTACGGCAGCGGATACTTGCCGTCAATGGTTTCACCACCGCTTGATTTTATGTATCCTTTCCCCTCATTTGCAATACCCCGCGGCTTTTGTCGCGGGGTTTCTTATGCTTGCCTTCCCACATGGTTTCTGATATAATCAGCGCAAAAGCAAAGAAAGAGAGGAATACCCTTATGAAATCGCTGGAAGAAAAAATCAAAAGCGGGGAGCTGTATTTTTGTACCGAGGAGGGGTTTGCCGAGGAACAGATGAAATGCCTGGAAATTTTATATGACTATAACCAGACCCGTCCATCCGAGGTAGAAAGGCGGGCGGAGATTTTGAAACGTTTCTTTGCCAAAGTGGGGAAAAACGTGTATATCGAGCCGCCGCTGCACGCCAACTGGGGCAGAAACACCTATTGGGGCGACAATTGTTACGCGAATTTTAACCTGACTCTGGTGGACGACGGCGACATCATCATCGGCGATTCCGTAATGTTCGCCCCGAATGTCATCGTTGCGGGAACTGGGCATCCCGTCCATCCGGAACTGCGGCGTAAAGTCGCGCAATTTTCAATCCCGGTGGTGATCGGCAACAACGTTTGGGTCGGTGCTGGGGCAATCATCCTGCCCGGCGTGACGATTGGGGACAATTCGGTGATCGGCGCGGGGAGCGTAGTCACAAAGGACATCCCGGAAAACGTAATAGCGGTTGGCAATCCCTGCCGGGTGCTGCGGGAGATTGGGGAGCAGGACTATAAATATTATTTCAAAGACCGGAAAATTGAGTTGGACTAATTCCCTGCCGGCATAAGCCCAAAAGAGCCGAACCAATGGGTTGGGAATACGGTAAAAGCAAAGGCGCCGTCTTTACGGCGCCTTTGGTAATTTAATGGCTTATATAATTATGCGTTT
>CABSMD010000382.1 GCA_902478725.1 uncultured Clostridia bacterium | reverse complement strand
CTGGTACCGCTTGTCGGCTTCCCGTCCACAACCGTCAGTTATGAACGTAAGGAACGCTTTGCCGGAACCTCCAAATATCCATTGAAAAAGATGCTAAAGTTTGCATTTGAAGGAATTACCTCCTTTTCGATCAAGCCGATCCGTCTGATCACCGGCACCGGTGCAATGATCTCCTTTTTCAGTATTGTGGCAGCCGTCTATGCGCTGATTTCCAAGATTGCCGGTGTCACCGTGCCAGGCTGGACCTCCCTTATGCTATCGATCTGGTTCATCGGCGGTGTACAGCTCCTTTCTCTGGGTTTGATTGGCGAGTATGTAGGCAAGGTATATCAGGAGGCCAAGCACCGCCCCCGTTATATCATTGAAAAGACGCTGGATTGAATGAGGTTGATTAAGAAAACCAAACGAAGCCGCGGCAATCATCTGCCGCGGCCCGTTTTATCATACCCCTTATAAAACAGCCACTTCTATGCCCCGTGCAGTAAACATAGAGGTATCGATCTGTTCTGGTGGCTGAAAATCATACGGAAAGCTTCGCCGTACCATTTTATATTTTGCTGGCGCCGCCGTATTATAGGGCAATAGCTCTACCCGTTCCAACCCCTTTGCATTGCGTACCAGTTCGGCCGATTGGGACAGGTTTTCCCGGCTGTTATTGACTCCCTTAATGAGTGGAATACGCAGTACAAACGGAAGCTCAGAATCCATCAGGGTGTTGAGATTCTGTAAAATGACGGCATTGTCTACACCGGTATAGCGTTTATGTACCTCTCCATTGACCAGCTTCAAATCAAAAAGCAGGTAATCCACGTACTGCAATACATCTTGAAACACCCCCGGATCGCAATAACCGCTTGTCTGAAGCGCTCTGTGGGCAGGCAAAGCCTGCAAAACTTCTTTTAGAAATGCGTTTTGTAACAAAGGCTCGCCGCCTGAGAAGGTTACGCCCCCCTTATCCAGAAAAGCCGCATTCTTCATAATTTGTTCGGACAGCTCCCGGCTAGAATATTCCTGTCCGGCGATTTTGCGATACCCATAGGGACAAAGCGGTAAGCATTTCCCACAAGCGCTGCAGCTGCCCTGCTGACGCAGGGAACAGGAGGCATCCTCACACCTGCCGCAATGGATGCACGCAGCGGATACCATCACCTCTGGCTTTGGCGAAAGCCCCTCCGGATTGTGGCACCATTGGCAACGCAGCGGACATCCCTTCATAAATACTGTCGTACGGATGCCCGGCCCGTCATGTACCGTAAATTCCTTGATATCAAATACGATTCCCGTTTCCATCACAAATCCCGCTTTCTTATCTCTATACCGTCAGGTCTGCCCTGCTGATAATCTGATCCTGGTACGGTTGATCCAGCTCCGTAAAATAACCGCTCCAGCCCCAAACGCGGACGACCAGGTTCCGGTAGTTTTCCGGATGCTTTTGCGCATCCAGCAGGTGTTCCCTGTTCACTACATTGAGCTGGAGCTGGTGCCCGCCCAGCTCGACATAGCTTTTAACCAGCAGGGCGATTTTTTCGATTTGTCCCCGAATTGCCGTAGCGGCCAGTTCCAATGTCAGCGGCCCGCCATTGATTGTTTTCGACAGATCCGGCTTGCAAAACGACTGTACGATGGAAAACGGGCCGTCCAGCTTGACATTGAGCGAGGGAGAGTAGTTTGCCGGTAAAAAACTGCCGGCTTTTCTGCCATCCGGCGTAGCGCCAAGGGACTCTCCAAGTGTATAGTAAAGCATGGCGGAACCGGTGCCGGCGCGGTATATGCCTCCCCTTTCGTTGCGGTATCCCTGCAAGCCGTCCACAAACGCCTCCAAAAAGGATTTGGCCAAAAAATCCACCTCATCACAGTTGTTGCCCATTTTGGGAAAGGAGTGGATCATTTCATAACGCAAATCCTCATACCCCTCAAAATTGCTGTCGAGGATGTGAATCAGCTCTTCCATTTCCAATTTTCCTTCATATACCAGCCTTTTCACTGCGATGGCAGAATCGGCGGCCGTAGCAAGGCCCACCCCGTGGAATCCAAAATTGTTGTAAACACCGCCATCGGAAATATCCTTTCCATGCTCGACGCACCCGTCCATGAGAACTGACATCAGAGGAGCCGGGCTGTGGCGAACCCTCTTGTGTTTGCAGCATAGTCCCGCCGCCTGCGCCTTAATTTCATTCTGTATCTGCCGCAAAAACTCCTCAAAATTTTCGGCGTTTGTGTTTCTGATCACCGTATCCACACAATGGGCAAAGGATAAAGCGTCAATATTAACAACATCCATTCCCTTGCCTGGAACAATAAA
>CABSMD010000381.1 GCA_902478725.1 uncultured Clostridia bacterium | reverse complement strand
CCAGAAGTTTCAACTGTTTCACCCCATAGGTACACAATGTGTCATGGGGGTACAGTCGGTACGGGAAAACGGAACGTAACTCATGAATTTGAGTTACGTTCCGTTTTTGCTGATTGAAACTGAATTATGTTAGCAGTTAGCCCTTAAGAGGGAGTGCAGGAAGGCATAAGAAAAAGAAATTCTGGTGTAAAAAACACTTATCAATAGCAGTAGAGTTCGATTTCTGTTAGACTCGGATCAGTTTGACCAGCGCTGTTTATAGAAGTATCTGGGCGTAAGGCTGATATGAGAATTCTGACCTTTTCGGATTCGATGGTATCAAATTTAAAAATATGTTCGTCGCTGATCGTTCCCTGAAATGTGAATACTGTTTCAAAAGCAGAGCCGTTCCATTTTTGCAGTGCAAATTCAGATATTCTGGCAGTCGCCCATTCTGGTACAATATTCTCCGAAAGAACAAGCGTGTTAACACGGGTCGGTGTACCTAAGTCAATTTCTACCCATGCAGGTAAAGTTGAATCGGAGGCCGCCCAGCGCGAAGATTCACTGGGATTACCATCGTTAATATCGCTTACAGGACACGCCGGATGACTGTTGCTTGCAGTAGCGGGCTTTGACAACGCGATATTGATTGGTTTGGAAACATTCCTGTAATATAGCTCCAGTTCGCGAATGCTCGGATCAGTGGCCTGGTTTCCGTTTTTTGTAGTGTCCGCGCGAAGCCCCGTAATAAGCAATCGAACGTTTTGTGCAGATATCGCTTCAAAAGAGAATGTATGGTTTTCTCCAACAATACCGTCATATGTAAATACGGTTCTATAATCATTCCCGTCCCATATCTGCAGGTCAAATGATGCAATACGCGCAGAAGCCCATTGGGGGACAATATTCTCCGTTAGAATTAACGTATCAAAGGTTTTCACAGTTCCCAAATCAATGTCGACCCATATGGGCAGCGTAGAATTTGCTGCGGCCCAGCGAGAAATCTGATCTTTACTCCCATCATTGATGGCGCTTGCCGGACATGCACTATGACTGTTATCAGATGTAGCAGGGCAGCCCAATGCCAGATTAAGATCATAATTCACAAAAGGATCAAGGTATACACCCCATTCCCGGATGCTGGGTTCTTTTGCTCTGCCGCCATGCAGTGTTGTGTCCGCCCGCAGTTCGGTAATCACAAGGCGAAGATTCGATGCAGTTGTTTCAACAAATGAACAGGCGAAGTTATCGCCGATCGTTCCTGCATACTCATAAATCTGTGTATAACCGGACTCGGTTGGAATCTGTAGTTCAAATTTTGCAATACGTGCGGACGCCCATCGAGATACAATATTTTCTGTAAGCGTAATTTTATTGAAAGTGACAGGATCTCCGAAATCAAGCTCGAGCCAGATCGGCAACGTATCATTCGCGGCTGCCCAGCGAGATTTTTCGTTGTTAATGCCGTCAATTGCGTTCGTTGCTGGTAAACTCGGATGCGCACTGCTCGCGGTGATTGTTTGCCCAAGAGCCAAATTTGTGGGAACAGCAACGAATGTGCCTCTCTGTTTTTCGTGGACACCAATATCCGGAGCATTACCATAGTAAAGACTGTTGCCGAAGAAATCCTGCGTTCCCATCTCAGGCACATAAATCCCCGCGTCGATCAACGGCGAATCTTCTGTTAGCTTATAGCCTTCCCAGATGGATGCTCCGGAGAGGAGTCCAGCTTCATTTCTGACCGGAGGCTGACCGGGAGAAAGCAGCATTGGATTGCTTGTAATTTTATTTGGATCGGCTGGCTCGTATTGCGAGTGTATTCCACTCGCTTCATAGAAACAGTTGTTGCTGAAGGTTACCTCACCCAAGTTGCTTTGATACCTTGCGGTATCATGCCACGTTGTTGTTGTCGTTGTGCTTTTGTTGTAAAAAACGTTGTTGTAAAAGTATGTCTGCGACTTGAATGGATCCCGGTGCATGAACTTCGTTCTGGCCCCGTCATAAATTATAACGTTATTTAAAAAATAAGTAGGGGACGTACATGCAGTAAGGAAATACTTAATGATAAAATCTCCGCCATCATCACTGATATTATAGCGAATAATATCATTGTCATTTTTGCCCATGTAGAGCATCCAGCCACATGGGTTATTATGTGAATAGTTGAATTGATATACAACGTTCACTAAACCAGAGTCCATATCATAGGGGCTTCCATCGGCATTTGTAGACGGGCCGTTAAAGACCTCATTGTATTGGAATATTGCATTTTCACATTTCCAGGGGTACAGCGCAACTGTCGGTCTGAAAGATGGATATCT
>CABSMD010000380.1 GCA_902478725.1 uncultured Clostridia bacterium | reverse complement strand
GATCTCCATTGTTACCCCAACCTCTTGTCCCGCATATGGCATAACGGCCATATGAAAAACTGTTATTGTATAAAAAATGCAGGCTGGAAAAACCTTTATCCAGTAGAAACTGGTTCATTTTTTTCACTGTTGTCCACCAATAATCATGGTTGCCCTTGAGTATAATCTTCTGCCCGGGAAGACTATTGATAAACGCAAAATCAGCCTCGGTTTCTTCCAGATAGGTTGCCCACGAAATATCACCGGGAATCAGGACGGTATCCTTCTCCCCGACGACTGCGCCCCAATTTGCCCGCAACTTTTCCTCATACTGATCCCACCCGAAGATATCCATCGGCTTATCGGATCCGAAGGACAGGTGCAGGTCGGATATGACAAACAACGCCATAATTTATAACCCCAAAAAGCCGCTTACCACATTGTACATCTCGTCGCGGGACACGGTCTGGTCAAAACGCACCTTTTTGTCCGCCAATTCCTTTAAAGAAACCGGCACCGGCGCACCGGTCTGCTCTGAAAGCACTGACAACAGCTCAAATTCGGATGTATTCTCTGGTACCGCGCCGCGAAGCGCCTGATATACACTCTGGTTGAACTTAAATGGGCTCGCAGTTGATGCCAGCACCGTTTTCGTCTGATCCCCCGTCTCGGCCACATATTGCCGATATACATGATACCCCACTGCGGTATGTGTGTCGATCAAATAGGAATGCTTTTCAAAGGTCTCACGGATGGTACACCTGGTTTCGTCATCGCCACAATATCCCGCCCAAAAGAGCGAATCCAGTGTTTCCTTTATGGAAGTAGGAACCTCATACCGCCCGCATTTTTGCAGGTTCTCAATCAGTCCAATAACCGTTTCGGTATCGCTCAGGTCATAGAGCAGACGTTCCAAGTTACTGGAAATAAGTATATCCATAGATGGCGATATTGTCAAGGAAAATTCACGATTTTTATCATATATCCCAGTACGGATGAAATCGGTCAGGATATTGTTGCGGTTCGAGGCACAGATCAATTTTTGAATCGGCACCCCGGCCTTTTTTGCATAGTAAGCAGCCAGAATATTCCCAAAATTACCGGTCGGCACGACGACGTTCATCGGCTCGCCCATCTTGAGCCTTCCCTGCTTTACCAGTTGACAGTAGGAATAGACATAATATACAATCTGCGGCACCAGACGCCCCCAGTTGATCGAATTCGCGGACGAGAAATCGTATCCATTCTGGTTCAGCTGTTGCCGGTAGTCCTCATCGGTAAAAATCTGCTTGACAAAGGATTGTACATCGTCAAAATTTCCTTTCACAGCCGCAGTACAGACGTTATTGCCCTCCTGGGTCACCATTTGCAGCTTTTGGATCTGGCTCACGCCCCCTGCCGGATAAAAGACGATGAACTTCGTCCCTGCAACATTGGCAAAGCCTTCAAGTGCAGCTTTACCGGTATCTCCCGACGTCGCAACCAGAATCACAATCGTTTTATCGGTTTTTTGCATCTTGATCGCTTTCGTAAGAAAATGCGGCAGGATCTGCAGCGCCATATCTTTAAAGGCACAGGTAGGACCGTGCCACAGCTCTAAAAAGGATATTGTATCGTCCAAATGATGCAACGGCGCAATTTTGTCAGAACCGAATTTTTCGATGGTATACGCGCCTTTTACGCAATCACGAAGGTCATCCGGGCTAAAATCATCCAAATACTCCCCCAGAACCGCAAGTGCACAATCCTGATAAGACAGACCGACAAAGCTCTGCAATTTCTCCTTTGACAGTTTCGGAATTCTCTCTGGCACATACAAGCCGCCGTCCTCCGCCAGCCCGGACAGGATGGCCTGTGCAGCCGTTACCCGATTCTGTGCGTTTCTTGTGCTGATATAGTACACTGTTTCACCTCATTATCGAAATAGAATCATATAAATTGCGAAAGTAAAAGTGATTAGCCAAGCAAATGAATTTGCTTGGCTAAACGTCTACTACGATTTAATAAGCAATGAAATACTTCTTGACTCCCTCGGTTGCCGAATCGGCACTGCCGCTAATCGTAAGCGTAAAGTTTATATCAAATTCGGAAGATATCTGTTCTAGTCCGGCCAGAAACGCTTCGGCCTCCTCCATGCTACCGGGCGCGATTTTTAAGACGCTGTCGATGAAGATATGGGTTACATCATAATCCTGTGAAATGATGCCTTCGATGAATCCAAGGAATATATCCAGATTTTTTATATTAAACTGCGCCGTATCGACCAGCCTGACCGCGTGGTCAAGATCGTACATAAAACGGTTGCCCTTCTTGATGCAGACCAGTTTGCCC
>CABSMD010000379.1 GCA_902478725.1 uncultured Clostridia bacterium | reverse complement strand
CCGGGCAGATATTTTACGGTTGTAACGGAGTATGAAGGAAACGGAGACATTTTATCGGATCGCGCTTACTTTACGATTCCGGCCATAGAACAGTGGTGGACGCCGCAGCCGACGCAAGCCCCGTCACCTACGCCGACCGAAGAACCTACGCCAGATGCAACGGCCAAGCCTACCCCAAAAAAGACCGCAACACCGATTCGCACCGCTTCGCCTGCGCCGAAAGCTTCTTCCGGCATTGGAACGATCCATATCGTTGCTTATGTTATCTTAGGCGTAATCATCTGCGCAGAATTTTCGGTGATTTGTTATCTGGTGAAAAAGAAAAAGTAATTTCAAAAATACAAACAAATATCATCTGTTTATATAATACTGAAAGAAGCCGGAATTTGTCAATCATATCCGGCTGATTTTTATATCAAATCTTAAAATTCGTCATTTTTAACGAAAATATTTAGTTTTCAGCCCATATGACAGAGTGAATTTCTTGCAGGGCAAGAGAGTTTAGATACGTCAAAATGCACAATAACATAAAGATCAACCTATGTTCGTATAAAGATTTTTCCATAAAGGTTCCTGTTTTGGTCATGTTTGTTATGGTTTCTTTAATGAAAGGACTGAAAAGCGATGGAGAAACGGACATATACCATAACGGATATCAACGAAGATCTTATCCATTACATAGATAGATATCTCAAGAAGGTTATTATCAACGCAAAACGCCGTTACTATCGCTATAAAAACAAAAAAGAGAAATACGGGGTTATATTTGTTGATTTGGATTCCTTTGAAGAAGAGCTGGGATATGAAGAAAACAGTTACGATATCTGCCAATATATAGAAGTCAAAGGAAAGCATATTCCTGTGTACGATCCGGAGCTGGCAGAAGCGCTGCTGTCATTATCTGAAATTCAACGGCAGATTTTGATCGAAAATATTTGCTGGAATATCAAATTGAAAGAGATTTCATTAGATTTGAAAATTAGCGAGCGTATGGTAAGAAAACATAAGCGTAACGCCATTGAGATCATACGAAGGAGGATGCAGAACAATGATGAACTCTGACTATCGTATTTCAGTGCCTATACCGCCTGCAGAAATAATTCTTAGATTTCTTAATGACGAACCGCGGAGCAAAATGGACCTTTTGAACTACTATGAAAATTACATCCATTCAGCAGCAGTTGAGCAGGTATATACATCTGACGGAGATCGTAAAGGTTTTTTTGTCAATGAAGACCTTATGCAAGAAATTCGCATTGAATTTTTTCAAAGCCTGCCGATTCTGCATCGAAAACTGATGAAACTGTTTTCATCGAATGATTAAAGAATAACCGTTCGGCCAGTTCCGAGCTGTTGTTATTGAGAGCAATCTCACTGCACTTTGACAAATATGCCTTACGGCATCATGGTAATATGCTGCGCAACGATCCGGCGAGCGGCGCTTGAATGCGATAATCCGTCATTTGACACAAGACGGCTGCCATGACCCGGTACAATGAGCCTTGCCGATACGCTTGCGGCGCCGCTTTAGAGCAGCGGCTACGGGTACCTTGTTTGCGGGTACCTCTGTAATGCGGTTTTGTAACTTCATGCACCCGGTGCATTCAGTTACAGAGTAGTCAGCCGGCGCAGCATGTCCCTTGTTTGGATGGGACCGAAAAAATCCATTCAAAGCAAACGAAAAAATTTTTTCTGCATTTTATCTGCTGATATAAGGTGATTTTTTAACAAAGCAGGTCAAAAAAGCAAAAACGAAATTTGCCAACTTTTTGATCTTATATAAAATTTAAAGAAGGGAGGTCCTCTTATGGATAAAATGCTTTATACGGTCAAAGAAGTTGCCGGTATTATGCATTCGAATACAAACTATGTATATGCGTTGATTCGTCGAGGTCTTTTGCCAGCCATAAAACTTGGCTGTTATAAAGTCAGAGCAGAAACACTGGAAAAATTCCTTGCTGAATCAGAAGGTAAGGATTTGACCGATTTAGCTGCCATCAAAGAACTTCCCACAGAAAAATAAACAAAGGAGGTTAAAAAAGTGGTACAAGTCACCTGTATGAAACGAGGGAACTATTGGCAGTATCGTTTTGAAGGTGCAAAAATTGGAGGGAAACGAAAACGATTTACGAAAGGAGGATTTGCGACTAAAAAAGAAGCTATGCAAGCTGGCACCAAAGCTTTGGCTGAGTATAACAATAGCGGATTGACTTTTGTTCCTTCAGAAATCAGTTTTTCCGACTATCTCGATTTTTGGATGAAAGAATACTGCAAAATCAATTTGAAGGAGGACACATGCGCAGGATATCA
>CABSMD010000378.1 GCA_902478725.1 uncultured Clostridia bacterium | reverse complement strand
GGTCATACTGTCCGGTGAGGTATTCATAGGCAAATATTACACCTTTTGTCTGCGGCATTTTCTCCAAATAAAAGTCATCCACCTGCGGTTCGGAAAACACAGTCGGAATTGTTCTGGAAAATTCTTCTTCACTTAAACCCGCAACATCATACCGGTTGATAATCCGCACCGAGGTGAGTGTATTAATATGTAAGTTTTCAGACAAATCCCGGTATAATCCCATTGCCTCTACATCGTATCCCTGTTTTTTTTCTACAAATATCCTTTTCACAGCGGCCATATGGTCGTTCCTCCTCTTTCGTTTCGTTCTCTGCCTCTATTGTACCCGTCTTTCATACAGTTGTAAAGTATCCGGCTAAGGATTTAGTACTATTTCATCGTTCGTCTAATATATTTTTAATATATTGATCAGAGAGGATGATTATTTTGGAAAATATTGAACAAATGCCTGTAACCGCACCGGGGCCCTACCCGCCTATAACGGTAACACGTCCAAACCAGCAATATGCGCATCTGCTTTTGCAGGATTTCGCATCTCCCAAGGGTGAGATGACAGCTATCTACCAATATCTTTACCAGGATTGGACAGTCAAAAACCAGGACATTTCTGAAACCCTGATGCGGATTGCCAAGGTAGAAATGCATCATCTTGATATCCTGGGCCAGGCGATTACCGCTTTGGGCGGAAACCCGAAATGCCAGTCAAATGAAAAAGACCCGCGTTCCGCCTGGAGTGGTACTGCCATCAATTATACACATAATATCAGGCAGATGCTTCGCTATAACATCAGTCTGGAAGACATCGCGATCCATTCCTATCAAATGCACGCAAAAATGATACAAGAACCATCCATTTCCGCCATCTGCCTCCGACTTGCCGAGGATGAAGAGGTACACCGCGCCCTATTTAAAAAATTCTTATTTGAACTGTCCTAGTATCGTCTCTGCCGGATACTCTATTGTTCCGGCAGTTTTTCTTTGAATAGCTTATGTTTTGCATAATACGCAAACATACATACCGTTGTGGTAGCGGCGGTGAAATCCGCAATCGGTTCGGACAGGAAGATACCCGTGATGCCAAACGGACCGGAAAGGATGTAAACCAGTGGGATCAGCAGGATCACCTTGCGCAGCAGCGCCAAAAACAGGGATATCTTTGCCTGTCCCAGCGCCACAAAGGTCTGTTGACAAGCCATCTGCGCTCCCATCATGAAAATCATGGACAGGAATATCCGTATGGCCCGCACTGTGGCCTCGACCAACGTCGGATCGTTGGAAAACAGCGAAATAAACACCCTTGGAAACAGCATAACACATGCCCAAACGAAGACCGCAGCGCCAAGGGAACAGATCAATAGCAACCGAAAGGTTTTTTTCACCCGGTCAAAATTCTTTGCCCCGTAATTAAAACCAATGATCGGCTGCGCCCCCTGCCCTAGTCCCGACAGCGGCATCATAATCACCTGCAATATGCTGGTAATAATCGTCATGGAGCCGACTGCAATATCTCCGCCGTATCTTTGCAGGCTGGAATTGAGTACAATGTTAATCAGGCTTTCGGTTGCCTGCATTACAAACGGCGAAAGTCCTAAAGAAATCGCCGGCAGAATTACCTTGTGGTCAAGCTTAAAGTTAACAGGCCGGATCTTTAAAACCGTTCGTTTTCCAAACAAAAAGCTTAGCACCCATACAGCCGAAACCGCTTGGGAAAGAATGGTTGCTATCGCCGCACCCTTAACCCCCATGCCAAACACGAAGATAAAAACCGGATCAAGCACAATATTGAGCACGGCACCGATCGTCACCGTCATCATGCCGATCTTGGCAAAGCCCTGCGAATTGATAAAGGCGTTCATCCCCAGTGCCATCTGCACAAATACCGTTCCCGCAAGATAAATGGTCAGGTAATCATCCGCATAAGGCAGTGTCGCCTCACTCGCTCCGAACAGCATAAGCAACGGCCTTTTAAAAATCATAAAAAAGCTGGTCAGCACAACCGAGAGAATAACCAAAAGAATGAAGCAGTTTCCTAAAATTTTTTCCGCCGCATTGTTGTCGTCCTGCCCCATTCTGATGGACGCATGGGGGGCGCCGCCCATTCCTACCAGCATGCTGAACGCTGAAATCAATATAATGATCGGAAAGGTGATGCCGACACCCGTCAGCGCGGCAGCACCAGCCCCTTCAATATGGCCGATGTACATTCTGTCCACAATATTATAAAGCGCGTTAATCAGCTGGGCAATGATCGCTGGTATGGAAAGATTCAACAACAGCCTGCCGATGCTGTCACGCCCCAAATCGTTTGAAATCTTCA
>CABSMD010000377.1 GCA_902478725.1 uncultured Clostridia bacterium | reverse complement strand
TTTTTGCGATTATTTGACAAACACAGGTGAAACAACAACGCAATATATGATAGCATATATGGACTATCTTTGTCAAGAACTATTTTAAATTTTTTTATTACCTATGAAACGTCTGATAAATTTCTTCCGCCAATGACTCTGTAATGCCTGATACCGCTCGCAATTCATCTACCGTTGCACGCTTAACGGCAGACGAAGATTTGAAATGTTGCAGAAGCGCCTTTCGTTTGGCGGGACCCACTCCTTTGATGTGCTCCAGTTCGGACAGTAATTGTTTCTTTTTATGCAGCTTGGTATGATATCCGACAGCCTGTTTATGCACTTCTTCCTGCACCTCAGCCAGAAACCGGAATACCCGCTTTTGCATATTCAGATCAATGATTTCCTTATCCGTGGTGAGACTCTTTGTCCTGTGCCGGTCATCCTTTGCCATGCCAAACACCGGTATGGTTATATGCATTTCTTCTAATAATAATTCTCTAATCACACCGACATGCCCCTTACCACCGTCTAATAGAATCAGGTCAGGCATCGGCAAAAATTTTGCCTTTTTGGCAGGCAGGGTCCCGTTTTGAATTTCCTCCTGTTCCTTTTGGGCATGGGTCAATCGACGGTAGATGACCTCCCGCATGGACGAATAATCGTCCGGCCCATCCACCGTTTTGATTTTGAACTTTCTGAATTCACTTTTCTTCGGTCTGCCATCATGGAAGACGACCATGCTCCCCACCGAATCGGCACCGCCGGTATTGGAGATGTCATACGCCTCGATCCTATGCGGCAAGGCAGGCAGGTTTAAAAGTTCCTTTAGTTCCAGCAACATGGCGCGCGCTTTGTTTTTGGTTGCGTTGATTCCTTCCAACGCCTGCTGCGCGTTCGCAATTGCCATTTGCAGCAACTGCTTTTTCTCACCGCGCTGCGGCACCTGCAAGGATACCTTCGTACCGCGCATCGCGCTCAGCCAATCCTGGATTATCTCCAAATCATCGATCCTTTCCTGCAGGATGATCTCACGCGGGACAAGCTCACTCTGGCTATAAAACTGTTTAATGAACTGCTGGAGGATATCTTTGACAGATTCGGAAGAGGTGTTTCTCATCATATAATTCTCCCGCCCCGATACCTTGCCGGAACGAACAAAGAATACCTGCACGCAAGCCTCGTCTCCATCGCGGGCAAACGCGATATAGTCCTGTTCCTTTTTGAGGTCTCCCAGCATCTTCTGCCGCTGACTGATCTTTTCGATGCTTCTGATCTTATCCCGGTAGTTGGCAGCGCGTTCATACTCCATTTTATCCGAGGCGTCCTTCATTTCCTGTTCAAAGACCGAAAGAAGAAGCTGGTGCTTGCCTTCCAAAAAATCAATCGCCTGTTCCACCACTTTATGATACTCTTCCGGGGTGATCATGCCGGAACAAACACCGACGCACTGCTTCATATGATAATACAAGCATGGCCTGCCCCGGCCGCAGTCACGCGGAAACTGCCGGCTACAAGAATACAACCCAAACAGCTTGCGCAGCATATCAATAGAATCGCGCGCCACATTCGCGTTCAAATAAGGGCCAAAATACCGCGCGCCATCCGGCTCCATCTTACGGGTCATCTGCATTTTGGGATAGGGGCTACGCACGTCGATCTTAATAAAGGGATAATGCTTATCGTCCTTCATCAGGATATTATATTTCGGCATATATTTCTTAATGAGGTTACATTCCAGCATCAGGGCTTCTAACTCACTATCGGTGACGATGTACTCGAATATATCGATATTTTCAACCATAGCACGCACTTTGGGCGTGTGATTCTTATTTGACTGGAAATACTGCCGCACACGGTTTTTAAGGTTTTTGGCCTTTCCAACATAAATCACATCACCCTGTACATTGTGCATCAGGTATACGCCCGGATCGTCCGGCAGGGTTTTGAGCTTTGCCTGCAATTGTTCATTCATGGGATACTCTCCCCCCCAAAAGAAATTAAAAAAGGCAGGCCCCCTTCTACCAGGAGGCTTGCCAGCCAATCAAGGTTTAATTATTCTTCGAAATTAGAAGCAACCAACTGGATCAGGCCGTTGACAGCCGCTTCCTCATCGGCACCATCGGCAATTATAGTAACATTCGTCCCCTTGGTGATACCCAATGAGAGAACACCCAGCAAGCTCTTGGCGTTCACCCGTCTTTCATCCTTCTCAATCCAGACACTCGCCTTATATTCATTCGCTTTCTGAATGAAAAATGTGGCGGGACGTGCATGAAGACCAACCTGGTTCTGTATTACTACTTCTTTCGTAACCACTTAAGTCACTCCCCCTAACTATAAAATACCCACTATTATAA
>CABSMD010000376.1 GCA_902478725.1 uncultured Clostridia bacterium | reverse complement strand
GTCCTGTACTGTCCACCATATAAAAGTTCCGAAATCACATGGTTTCGGAACTTTTTCTTTGTTTCTTGGTTCAAAAAGTTTGACATAGCAGAAACAACTATTAGGCTAAACCGATTGTACGACAAAAATACGACAGTTTAGCAAAAATAGGGCTTGCATATGCTTGCGTCAGTTTATCTTGCTGAAATCTTACGGGCAGCGACTATGGGAATGCTAACATCCCTATATATTGTGTTAGAGATAGAACAATTCTCAAAATATGCTTAATTGACAATCACAAGATTTCCTAATATAATATGAATAAAGTTGTACTCTTGACTTTTCTCATGCTGTGTGATAGAATGTGCACTTCGCAACATAAAATATCATAGCAGCTTAAAAAGGAGGATGAGAGCTATGCAAAACGCAAGAATGCTAGGGAACTATGTAGAGTATTTAGCCGAGCAAAAGGGGCTTTCTGCTTCTGATTTGAGCAAAGCACTTGGTTGCGATCAAACCAAGGTAACTTCTTTTTTAAAGGGTCGTTCCTACGCGTCTTTTTCCCAGATTTCCAGTCTTGCAAAGATGCTTGGAGCATCGGTATCGGAATTGTTGGCAGGAGACATGCAGCATTATGATAAAACGGTTGTTGACTGCATGAATGAATTTCAGGACACGAAAAACCGGGAAATGATTCTTGACCTGATCGACAACTATATCGATGTCGTTGACGCAGTATCTGCGCAATAACAAATTAAAGGCATGGTTTTGACCGTGCCTTTTCTTTTAAGGAGAGTGCGGCATGAAGGACATTCAACTGCTTCCGAAAGAGGCCGAGACCGCAATAAAATCTTTTATTGTACGCAAGTATGAACAAAATGGTCTGCAAACTGATTTCCCCAACAAGTTGCTGCGCGGAGATGTTCTAAGACTGCTTGATAAATTCTGTACAGTTGTCTATTACCCCGTAGCTAAAGAATCAAATAACGGGTTCCATGTCAGCGTTCCTTTTATGGACGGGCAAATGCAGGATTTTGTTTTTATAAATACCGCACAGACAATGGAAAAGCAGGCCTTTACAGCAGCGCACGAACTGGGACATATCTGGAACGTCGATAGCGATATCTTGGGCGAGTTAGGTCTTGAAAACACTCCGCAAAATCACGAGCTCGTAATTAACCGTTTTGCCGCAGTCCTGCTGATTCCAGAAGAAGAATTCAAGGCCGTTCTCTTCGCCGAGGTGAAGAACTTGTCCAACAAAGATAATTCCATCAGTCTACCAAATATGTATAAGCTTATTGTGATTCTGATGAATTTCTTTTTTGTTCCAATGAAGGCTATCGTTCTTCGGATGCTGGAATTGGAGTGTCTGGCGCAGTCAGATGCGCAGCTTTTATTAGGGCGAACCGAAGCAGAAGAACACTCGATCTCCATGTTAGTGACTCGTCTTATTCACGAACTGGGCTTTACGGAACTGCAAAATCCCTCAAACAAAAAATGGATCGATGGTTTGGCTGAAAAGCTGTTACTCGCCGAGCAAAATCATCTGCTTCCCCAAGAAAAAATTGATTATATCCGAAAAAAGTTTGACATACAAGAACTTAGAACAGACGTGGATCTGGACGGAAATATTTCACTAACCACATAGGAAGGCATAATAGGATGCAGATAGATAATTCAACTGCCATTGTAGACAATGACTTTATCAACCATCTTGTAGGCAGTCGGCTAGCGGACGACCTTCTGGTTCGCGCGTTATTGGATATTTTTAATTCACTGAGTTTGGTCGCCGCAATTCACCCCCTTGTATATGATAAAGAGCTCTTTCCTCAAACAGACCGAATCAAACTGCTGTTCCAAAAAGAAGTTATCCGGAGACTAACCTTTGGTGATGCGTTTGAACAGGGGTCAGACGAAGAAACCTACTATTGCTACCTTGTTGGCGAACTGTACGTCCATTTGAACGGATGTTCGTTGCCTGTGGCCGGGCGCGAGGTGCTTAGTTATTGGAAGCGGAGGGAAAGCCTTGGCGAGGTCCATTCGCTATCGCTGTGTCTTGTTTGCGGCTGCGGCATTTTCCTTTCGGATGATAGTGATTCCAAACGATTAGCGGAGTACATTATCCGTAAGTCGTTGGGAACAGTTTGCGTCTATAACAGGAAAGAATTGATTGACAAATCCATAAATGAGACAGCAACACAAATTCCAAGAAAGATTCGTCAGTCGTTGGGCCACACAGGGACATAGGGAATAGCAATTAAAAAATACACAACAAGCGGAGGGAGAAAGAGCCGTCAGGCTCTCTCTCCCTCCTTCGTTTGTACGGCCTCCAACGCCTGTCTCAGCGTGTCCGTCGTTGTGTGATTATAAACC
>CABSMD010000375.1 GCA_902478725.1 uncultured Clostridia bacterium | reverse complement strand
TCAAGCTCAAAGAACTTGCCTTTTTCACCTTGCAGCAATGTGAAATTCTCTGGCACGCCGGTGATGTACCGGATCGGCACACCTGTCGTTCGGCTCAGCTCCTGCGCGGCCTGCTGGCCCTCCAGCACGATCTCGGGCGTCGTATCCTCCATCAGGTTGGTATTGTTTATGATACCGGAAAAACGCAGGCGCGAGGTATTTTGTATCGCCTCAAACATCTCAAGCGTATCGTCTCCGGTTGCGGTCAACGGCCGGCGGGCGTTAAAAACAAACAGCATGTCATACCCACATTGCAGTAAATAACGCTGGTACATTCCAAGCACGATCGCACCCTCGTCGTCCCCGCCCACATCGAACACCGCCACGCACTCAGGATCATCGAATACCGACAGGATTTCACTCGGCACCGACAGAATATCCACATTAGTGTTGGCAAACTGCGGCGCGATGACGCGGATGCCTTTGGCCTCTAAAATTTCCTGTACGTCCTTGGTCCGGTAATAGGGGTTGACCGTGTCCATATCGACGATGGTCACCTTGTCAAAGCGCTTTTTTAACTGTATCGCATAGTTAACAGAGAATTCCGTTTTGCCACTTCCAAAATGTCCTGTTACTACTGTGATCCTGTTCATAATGTCCTTTCCTGTTGCAAAATGATTTTGTTTTCAAATATTAATGATACCATTCTCATTCAGTTTTGTCAACAACCATATCCCTCCAAGCAGCCAGGAGATGGCCCAGAAAAAGGTAACGGCAATGCCATAGAAAGCTGCCGTCCACACAGGACCTCGTTTGCCGCGCGCTCGCCTTACGCGAGACAGTTGCTCGCTGTTGAGCTTATCGGCCAGCTCGTTTACCACCGCCACATCCTCTTTATGGTAGGTACTGAGGCGTTGTAGATTACGCGGGGCATGGATGGTGGGAAAGATGCCCGAAAGCATCGCCTTATTCCTGCCGCACCGCCGGCAGCAGGGGTCGGCCTGTAGGTTCAGCCGCCCACAGGTACAGCACCAGAAGGAAGCAAGCTCATAGAACGACATCTGCGCGTCATCGCCCAATAGCTCTTTGACGTTTTTTCTCAACGCATGGTCGGTAATCGGATTTAAGACATAATGGAAAAAATGCTCCGGCTTGCATTCCCATCGCAACCCGTTCTCAAATTCTATGAACAGGATGCGCACCACCGCTTTGACAAAGCGTTTGTCATCTGTAAAGGGAAACTCATAGACATCTTTGTTTTTCTTGAGTTTTACAGGGCTTTTGATAAACTGGTTGTATTCGTTGATGTCCGAGGTTTTTTGCCCCTCTTCCAGCAGATAAATTTTGCAGATGATATTGCGTACATCCGTTGAGGTGAAGTTGTTGGTTTCGATCCGGCAGAAGCGGCCGGTACGCCCCTCATCCAGCACAGCCGTTTTTTTTACCTCAATGGGGCAATCCGGGTCGGCATAATCACAGATGTCCTCTGAAACGATACGGTACCACCGCATATCGATGGTACTGCTGATGAGCCGAATCGCGGCGACCGGTCCCAGAATCAGGAACTGGAGGAACCACAAAAATCCCGACCGTTGAATGGAACGTGCTAAAAAGATTCCGCATATACATAAAAACAGAAAAATTCCCCAGGAAATTAATATTCTGATCTCTGGCATTCCTCTTCCCCCAATCGAAATAAGTATATCAAATTATTGTCGTATTTTCAAGAAATATATCACATTTCAATATTGACAATCTTTGTTTTTTTCACATATAATGAATTTTAAATAGGGGGGAGCTTATGAATGTAATTGCAGTTTTTGAAACATTGGGGTTGATTGCTTTTTCCATATCCGGTATTTTAGTGGGGATTCGAAGAAAGATTGACATCTTTGGCCTACTGATCCTCGCTCTGATGACCTCCTGCGGCGGGGGAATCCTGCGTGATTTGCTATTGGGGTCGATTCCGCCGGTCGCTCTGCGGACACCATATTATTTGCTGGTTTCATTATGTACGACCGTGGTCTGCTTTTTTTATTTTAAATTTGTTTACCCTAAATTCAACCGCAGGCACCATAAGCTGCTCTATTTGGTACAATTGTTCGACGCGATGGGGTTGGGACTGTTTACCGTCTCCGGTATCTCGATCGCACGGGGAATTTTTCCGCAAAATGCTTATCTATGTGTGTTTGTCGGCGCTGTGACCGCAATCGGCGGTGGTATGCTGCGCGATGTTCTGGCCAATCAGGTACCGCTTGTCTTTCGTAAGGAATTGTATGCCACGCCGGCCATCGCAGGGGGCATCTTGTTTGAGGTTTTGATCCCTGTTTTGGGGCTGTACCCGGCCATGTATCTTTGCGCGGCGTTGATTTTTGTGGCTC
>CABSMD010000374.1 GCA_902478725.1 uncultured Clostridia bacterium | reverse complement strand
GCTTTCTTTGAAAAAAATATTTGTACCGGCAGAATCTTTCCTGTTGAAACCAAAGTTGCTTACATTGTAGCATAATAATTTTAGATGCGCTATTCCAGCCTTGCTATGATTCACGTTTAAAATTTTGCAAAAGATTGACATTTAAAATGAAATTTGTTACAATATGAACAGTGTTAGTTTTGGGGGTGCTTTATGCCGCGCAAGGGTTTATGCAATGAAGAAATCATGAAGGCGGCCGCGGAGCTGGTGGCCGAAAAAGGGTACGATCATTTTTCTCTGCGGGAGCTGGCCGCCCGGCTGGGTGTACAGCCGGCGTCGCTCTATAACCATGTGAAGGGAATCGATGAAATCAACATGAAGCTGGGGCTGCGGGCCGCAAAACTACTGAACCGGCGGCTCTCGGATGCGGTTTCAGGCCATCCGCCGGATGAGGCTTTTGTATGTGCCGCTTACGCCTACCGGGATTTTGCTCTGCAAAATCCGGAGTTATATAAGGCGCTGATGCGGATGCCCGCGTCCGACGATGAGAAGATTCGTCAGGCCTCCTGGGAAAGCTTTTCCCCGATGCGGGAGCTGTTGTTTGGCTATGGGGCCGATAAAAAAGAAACCGTCCATCTGTTGCGGGGGCTGCGCTCGGCGATGCATGGCTTTGTTTCCCTCATCGAGGCGGGCTTCATGCAGCATCACGAAACCTCTACAGTGGAGGAAAGCTACGATTCCATCATTCACGGCTTTTTGAAAGCACTGAAAACAATTTCAGGGAGGGAACGCCATGAAAAAATATAAGGTCTATGCAAAAAGGTATCTATTATGCTTTATCCTCGGTCCGTTGTTTATGATTCTAGAGTCCTGCGGCGAGTTTATCCTGCCTTACATAAATGCCAATATCATTAATATCGGGGCCGCTACCGGGGATATTACTTATATTCTAAAAAGCGGCCTGTGGATGTTGTTAATCGCCATTGGGATGCTAGCGACCGGCGTACTCGGCGCGAATTTTGCTATCCGTGGTTCTTCGCGCCTGGCGGCTGATCTGCGTCAGGATATCTTTGACCGGATCCAGAAGTTTTCGTTTGCCAATATCGACGAGTTTTCCACAGGCTCCCTGATTACCAGAATTACAAATGATATTACACAGATTCAGAATTTTACCCAAACCCTCCTGCGCGGCGTGTTCCGCAGCCCTGTCATGCTGCTCGGTGCGCTGGTGATGTCCTTTGCGCTCAATCCGCAGCTTGCGTTGGTGATCTTTCTGGTCGTTCCGCTGCTTGGTGCCGCGATCTATCTGATCATCCGTGCCGCCTCGCCCCGTTATACCAAAATGCAGGCGCAGCTGGACGTTTTAAACACCGATATCAGCGAAACGATCACCAACGAACGGGTCATCAAATCCTTTGTACGGGAGGATTATGAAAAAGAAAAGTTTGCAGGCATCAACGACAAGCTGATGGACAAGAGCCTGTCTGCTTTGAAGCTGATGATTTTATTACAGCCAATCTCTACGGCGGCCATCAACATTACAACGCTTGCGGTTGTCTGGTTTGCGGGCAAGCAGATCATGGTGGGCAGTATGGAATTAGGGACGCTGACCGCCTTTATCACCTATCTGACCCAAATCCTGATGTCCCTCAATATGCTGGCCATGATCATTTTGCAGGGTTCCCGTGCGGCGGCGTCGGACAGGCGCATCGCACAGGTATTGCAGGCGAAGATCGACCTGACCGACGAGGGCGCGGCCTGTCCGGATAAAATCATCAAACGGGGAGACATTGTGTTTCGTGACGTGTCGTTCCGCTATTTTAAAGAGAATACAGAGTGGGTGCTCGAGCACATCAACCTGAAAATCAATGCCGGGGAGCTGGTCGGCGTAATCGGTTCCACCGGCAGTGGAAAGTCCACGTTGGTCTCGCTGATCCCGCGCTTGTATGATGTGGACGAGGGGCAGGTTTTGGTAGATGGTACGGATGTGCGGGACCTGTCGCTTTATCATCTGCGTGAGAGTGTCTCGGCAGTACTGCAAAAAAACACCCTCTTTTCGGGTACGATAGCGGAAAACCTCCGCTGGGGCAATGAGGAAGCGACCGAGGAGGAGATGAGAAGAGCTGCCGAAGTCGCACATGCGGATGCGTTTATTCGTTCCTTCCCGGATGGGTATGAAACCGAGCTGGGGCAGGGTGGGGTCAACCTGTCCGGCGGGCAGAAACAACGCTTATGCATCGCGCGGGCATTGCTGAAAAATCCGAAAATATTAATTCTGGACGATTCCACCAGCGCGGTTGATACGGCGACCGAGGCCGGAATTCGTCATGCTTTTCAAACCAGGCTGGGGGGCGTTACCAAGATTGTGATTGCCCAGAGGATCACCTCGGTAA
>CABSMD010000373.1 GCA_902478725.1 uncultured Clostridia bacterium | reverse complement strand
CCCGCATCTAGTAAGATCATGTCCCCGGCACGAAGGGTTACCTGACGATTCTTCAAGGGCACCGTACATTCCCCGCAAATGACACCCATCAGTTCCAATTCCAAGTGTTGATGGCCGGGCAGATCAAAGGAACGAAACTCGGTATAGTAATGGAAAGCTACCGTTAGATAATAGTCCTCCTGCAGATATTTTGAATCGTAGATACTCATGCTGTCCCCCCATAAAAAAACAGGCATAGGATATTATACCGGTTGATATAAATTCTATGCCTGCCTGTAATTTTCTATTTCTCGATCGCCGCAATACGTCCAAAATTCACTTGCGAGTTCGGGTCGGATGCAAGGATATACTCCATTACAATGTCATGATAAAATACCATGCCGTCGTAAAGCCGGGTGTCGATGCTTTCCCCCAAGGATCCGGAAAACACCTGATTATACGCCAGACTCTGACCGCCCATATCCAGTATTTCGGTCTTGATACGGCAGGTAAAGCCCCGCTTATTATCGCTGACCAGCGACGGATAATAGGTGAACCGGACGGTAACGCCGGAATTTTGCTTGATCTTGTCCTTTTCTTTATTGAGCTGTGCGACAAACAGACTGCCGAAATCCTTCGCAAAACTATAATTCGCCTTCGGATTCTTGCCAAAGCTTCCGTCCATCGTCTCCATCAATTCAAAATCAGTGGTATATACCTCCGCCGGCAAACCGCTTAAAATATGCTGGTAGAAATCCGCGTTCCACGGATAACGGTCCAGGTTATGTTCCAGGGATACCTCCACCGCCACATTTTGATCCCTCGCGTCCAGGTCGGTGGTAATGGCTGACTGTGTCCCGATAAAGCTGTCAAGCTGCAGCATAACAGCCGCCATCTCACGCATCGTAGCGGTTTTATCCGGCCGGATGGCCGCATTGGCATACAACTGCACACCATTATGGTTAGCAAAGGTCAGGCAGGTATGCTGTATATTTTTATCAATTCCCGTCACATCCGAATAACAAACACTTGCGGTATCATACCCGATCGTCTTATGTGACTTGCGCATCATGCCATAAGTCAGAGAAGCAACCATATCCAGATTATTGGCCGGCTGGTCGATAAATTCCTGTGTTACCTTTTCTGCCCCGATGCAGTTGTTGCCCAGTACATACAAGTCCTTGGCATAAGGGTGCTCAAACGGGGCCTCGGCGGAAAAATCACGATAGGTCAGATCGTATTCCTCAGACGCCTGCCGGATCGCGGCACGGGCCAGTTCGCCGTTTGTCAGTGTACCGTCTGCCGAATAGGGCTTGTCAAAGATACCGACCCCGTTGAATATGCGCTCCAATAGCTGATCGGAAACGACATCAACGAAATTAATCTGATTCGAATTCTCACTTATCTGCCGGGAACGAATAATCAGGGAGGACACCTCAGCACGCGAAATACCCTCATCCAAGCGAAGATTTACACCATCGTTTCCGATCATCACGCCATACATATAAATCCAGGAGACCGCCTCTTTGTTTTGCGACTGTCCGGTAATGATGGAGGGCGCTGCAACCCCGCCGGGACTTCCTGCCCGCTTCCATAACAACGACACCACGTCGCCCCTCGTCATAGGCTCATCGGGATAGAATTTGTTGTCCGCATCCCCGTCCACACCGGAATACATGATATATTCATAACCCCAGTGCGATTGCGGAACGTCGCTGAAATCCTTATCCCGCTTATTGGTATCCTTGCCGATCATACGAACAAATTCAGCGCGCGTCACTAGCTTGTCCGGTTCGAACAGGCCCTGGTCGGTACCGCTGACCGTTCCCTCAGAGACCAGCTGCTGTACCGCATCATAGGCCCAATGATCCGACGGAAGGTCAGGGAAATCAATTCCGTCAGCCAAAACCGCCACGCCACTCATAAGAATCAAAAATGCAATACTAAGAGCCAAACACCTTTTTTTCATTTGTCAACACTCCCCACTTTTTTATAATATTTCTGATTGTACTTTTCATTCGACTGCAACAGGATGGACAATAATATGATGATATGAATTAGAATTTCCATTACAGAGAACCTGGAAAGAGTAATATAAACCTCCCCTATCGAATAAAACATCTGTGGCAGAACGAAATATTCATATACCGTACCGATAGAAAAGAAGGAAAGTAACAATATAAGAAAGGACACGCCGCCTAAGACCATTACCAGGCTGTAACAGGCCTTGTTATAATACAGTCTCTTTTTAAGGCTCGCTACCCAAAGGGTGAGGAACACGACCGCTATGTAACCAATCTCATACACCAAAAAGAAAATCGATATTCCCGCGATATTGACCCTATCGGGGATCTCTGCGCAAATGGCAATCAGAAGGAGCAAAATGCCAATGGTATAATAT
>CABSMD010000372.1 GCA_902478725.1 uncultured Clostridia bacterium | reverse complement strand
AAAAAGCAATACGTGATAATATCACAGAACTCGGATTTCTGATCGGTTATAATAAAAATACAATAAAACAAAGGAGGATGCGAAAATGTCTGTAATTAAAATTAGTAAAGAAAATTTTGCAAGCGAAGTTTTGAAATCCGATAAACCTGTTCTTCTCGATTTCTATGCCGATTGGTGCGCGCCGTGCCGAATGGTAGGTCCGATTGTATCGGAAATCGCAAATGAGCGAAGGGACGTCAAGGTCGGAAAAATCAACGTTGACGAGCAGCCGGAGCTCGCAGCACAGTTTCAGGTAATGAGCATCCCGATGCTCGCTGTAATTAAAAACGGAAAGCTCAAAAATCAGGTTGTGGGATACAGGTCGAAAAAACAGATAGAGGAAATGCTATAAGGAGGAAAAATGGGACTGTTCAATTTCTTCCGCAGCACCGATATTAACGCCGGTGTTGCGGAATATAAAACAACGGACGGTGCGGTATTGCTGGACGTTAGAACGGCAGAGGAATATCGTGACGGATACATTGACGGGAGTGTCAACGTGCCTCTTGATAGAATTTCTTCCATTGAGAACACGGTAAAAGACAAAAGCACACCGCTTTATGTCCATTGCTACAGCGGCAGCAGAAGCGGACAGGCGGTAGCTTATTTGAAGCAAATGGGCTATATAAACGCCAAAAATATCGGAGGCATCAGCAGCTACCGGGGAAAGGTGATCAGATAAATGAAGGTTGTAATTATAGGAGGCGTCGCGGGCGGAGCTACTGCGGCGGCAAGAATACGCAGGCTTGACGAACAGGCGGAAATCATTGTTTTTGAGCGTTCGGGATTCATTTCCTATGCCAACTGCGGACTTCCGTACTATATCGGCGGCACGATTGAAGATGAAAAGGACCTGACCTTACAGACGCCCGACAGCTTTTGGAAGCGTTTCAGGGTCAAGATGGTTGTGCATCACGAGGTGATATCAATTCACCCGGAAAGTAAGAGCGTTACCGTAAAAAATCTTGAAACCGGCACAGTTTTCACCGAGCGTTATGATAAGCTCCTGCTCTCGCCTGGCGCTAAGCCGATCAAACCAAATCTTGACGGTGTTGACAGCGACAAGATATTCACCCTCCGCACCGTTGAGGACACGCTGAAAATTAAGAACTATACAAATGCGCATCAACCAGAATCTGCCGTGGTCGTCGGCGGCGGCTTTATCGGGATTGAGGTTGCGGAAAATCTGCGTAATCTTGGAATCAATGTAACTCTCGTAGAAGCCGCAGAGCAGCTTATGAATCCCTTTGACGGGGATATGGCGTCGTTTATTCATGCCGAAATGCGAAAGAACGGTATAAATTTGATGCTTAATACGATGGTGGAGGGTTTTTCTGAAACTGATCACGGGATTGATGTGAAGATTAAAAATGCGTCGGCGATTCATACCGATATGGTCGTAATGGCAATCGGCGTCCTTCCCGAAACCACGCTTGCTAAAGAAGCTGGTTTAGAACTTGGAATCAAGGGCAGTATTGTGGTCAATCACAGAATGGAAACCTCTGTTCCCGACATTTACGCTGTCGGAGATGCAGTGCAGATCAGAAATTTTGTTACTGATACAGACACGCTGCTTTCCCTTGCCGGGCCTGCTAATAAGCAGGGCAGAATTGCCGCCGACAACATCTGCGGCGGCGACAGCCATTACACGGGCGGTCAGGGCAGTTCCGTTATTAAGATATTTGATATGACCGCCGCTGCTACCGGTATTAGCGAAAAAACTGCAAAGGCTCTTGGTATTGCTGCGGATAAGGTCATTCTTTCTCCCATGAGTCATGCAGGATATTATCCCGGCGGCAAGGTTATGACCTTAAAAGTATTGTTCGAGAAAGACACATACCGTTTGCTCGGCGCTCAAATTGCAGGCTTTGAAGGCGTCGACAAGAGAATCGATGTGCTTGCAACCGCGATCCGTGCCGGTATGAAGGCATATGAACTTACAGAGCTTGACCTTGCCTATGCTCCGCCGTATTCCTCTGCAAAGGACCCTGTAAATATGGCAGGATATATCATTGAAAACATTAAGAACGGCATTGTAAAGCAATGGTATTATGAGAACGATAAAACGCTTCCCCGTGACGGCAGCGTAACGCTTCTTGACACACGCACATCGCTGGAATACAGCAGGGGGCATGTGGAAGGCTTTGTCAATATTCCGGTTGACGAGCTGCGTGAACGCATAGAGGAGCTTGACAAGAGCAAGCCCGTGTATGTCATCTGCCAAAGCGGACTGAGAAGCTATATCGCAAGCAGAATTCTAATTGGCAATGATTTTGATGCCTATAATTTTGCAGGCGGTTTCCGATTCTATGCTGCTGTCCATAACGATAAAGCGTTAAATATAAAATCCACCC
>CABSMD010000371.1 GCA_902478725.1 uncultured Clostridia bacterium | reverse complement strand
TATATCTTTCCGGCACATACGTTGTGGTCAGTACTTCTCTTGTACCGCCGAAGTGGTTCCAAAAGGGGTACAGCTGCATTTCATCCAGCAAGAACACTGTATCTGCCAATCGATGCGCCGCACCGGTAAAAACATCCGGTAGTTCAGAAATATCATAGCAAATGGGGACTGGCCTTTCGTTCATACCTTTATTGGGCGTCATTCCCTTTACGGGGGAATAGGCTTCCATTTCCCCGTTTTCCGCCAAATCCAAATGATCTTTGGGCAACATGGTCCACTGGATTACTGTCTTCATCACCGCCCGCTCACTGTGGGCAAAATTGTCCGGATGTAAAAATCCTTTTTCCAGGTTATACTTCTTGTCTCTCCGGTCAAAGTCTGATAAACCCCATTGATCGTCCTCATCAACCGGCATCCATTCCTCTTCTCCCTCCGGCACATCAGAATTCAGCCACCTGCGCAGAGCGGATTCCGCCCAGAAATTCGACAGCCCAAATTGCTTTTCGCACAGCGTCTTATCACTTAACATCAGCATCCCGTTTTCGTCTATGTCCACACACCGCCACACAATGGGTATGTCTGCATACTTGCCCAGTTGGATATAGTCTCCAATATCGAGAGATGCAGCAGACATTTGTGGTTCGTTCCCAGTTTCATTCGGCAGTTCATCCCCATTAGCCGGCGAACAGGCGGTCAACGGGCAGGCTATTATCATAATTGTTAACAAATATACTAATAGCTTTTTCATAGATCATCGCTCCTTTAAAAATTGATATAACTTTTGTGACATAGGCTTACCACGGAATAAATGCTCATTGATGTCATAAATCAGGTTCCCTGCTCGATACGCATAAGGAAATTCGTTGTAAGGCATTCCATTACCGGTCTCAAAGCTCTGCCAACTGTCCTGCACTCTATGGTTGCCAGTGTTATGCTTATTGATATTCATATGTGGGGTGGAATACGCCTGCTCATTCGGCCCGCCCGAGTAGATACCGATTGGGGTATCGGAACCCAACAAAGAAGAGATATGCTCCAGGTAATAGAAAAACCGCCTTTTCTTTGCGTCATTTCTAACGCTATAATCCGGATCATCCCGTCCTGTTACAAGGCCCATGTCATACTCAAGCTCAATCCCCATCACGTTGGGGTGCCCTTCCTTATTCCACTCATTTACTTTTTCAACCAAAGCGATAATTTCCTCCGGTTCTCTGTTCTCCTGAAAATATACGCCGGGCTGCAATATAATGGTGTCAAACATGCGCCTTCCATTTTCATCGGTTTCTTCTGCATATCCTTTCACAAAACCAAAAAATTGATCTACTGTCTCACTGGTATAATATGGTATCCAAAGCAGCGATTTGCCTTTCTCATGAATGGTTGTAGCTATCTTCTTTGCCAATGACAGGTCTACTATATCCTCCCCGTAGTATGCCCCTGCAATCATGCTGGTGTCGCCGCCCAATGCATTTACAACATGGTTATATATCCCTGGAGATCCCTCTGTCCCTATCAACGATACCGGTTCTGTTTCCACCGCACCTATGTAAAACATTGGCATTTTGACTTGATTGGCTGCCACACCTTCCGCCGCCGTATTTATCATTTCCGTTGCTGTCATGAATGTTTTTATTACCTCTACCTGCCAAGCCGCCGATATTTTTGACCCTTCCCATTCATCAAATATTCCTTTTGAATCCTTTAGATCCTGCAAATCCCGCATCTGCAATACAAAATTGATGTCCCCTCCTGTTTGGACCAGCCAGTTTATTGCATCAAACAAACCAAATTCGTAGTCGCCATACCGATTTTCAGGCCCGGTCGGTTTCCCTGCCGGTGCTCCTTCCCACGCGCCAAGCAACATTTGATATATATTATCCGGCATATCCTTATTTACTCCGCCGCGTTTTCTTACATACGTTTGCATAAACCTTCTGAAAGCCGCCAGATTCTGTTTTCGCAACTTCATTAACATCTCTTCCGCCTTTGCAACATCACCTAATTCTAACGCTTTCATGATATCTTCTACCGGATCGAGCACCGACGGCCCAGAACTACCTCCGCCGCCTCCCGATCCACCACCGATCGGCCCGCTGCCTCCCGAACCGCCAGGGCGAAAACCAGCAGTTTTACCAGGTTTTTCAATCCCACTATTCTCTTGGCCATTATCTTCTTGCAGCTTTTCCTGATAATACTTTTCCGTTAGTTCATTTAAACGATAAACATAACTGGGCCCCTGGTCATCAGCCAATTCCCACTCTGCTTTTGCCCTTGCAGCAGATTTTAAAATGCCTTGAATCAACTCGTAATCAACCGAATCCGGATTGTTTTTATTTGCTTCCACATACGCTTCCCATCCAGGACCTTCGAACAAATGCCCGCTGGGGTCGATGTTATTCACC
>CABSMD010000370.1 GCA_902478725.1 uncultured Clostridia bacterium | reverse complement strand
ACGGATTGCAGAACTTGACCGGATTTTCAAGCGGATTTATGAGGACGACATCAATGGCACAATCAGCCATGAGCGATTTTTGAAGTTGTCCGCAGAATATGAAGCAGAACAGAAAGAACTGACAGAAAAGGTAAAGGCAGAACAACAGGAAGTCGATACCTACGAACAGAATAAAAGCGATTTTGACAGCTTCGCCGCCATTATCCGCAAATATGTGGGAATAACCGAATTAACGCCCACTATCGTCAATGAGTTTATAAAGAAAATTGTTGTCCATGCGCCGGAGAAGATAGACGGCAAGCGTTTTCAGAAAGTAGATATTGTCTTTAACTTTGTGGGAGAAATCCATTTGCCGACTGACCCGCAGACGGAGCAGAAAGAAGCCAATAAACAGGAAAAGACGGCATAGCCCTTGAACGGGGCTATACCGCCAAATTGAAAAATATACTTCCTTGTAACCTGAAACCCTTATTTTTGCGGTGTTTTTTTCTGCCTTTCTCTCGATTTTCGTAATCGCCGGATTCAATTATAGCCGGATACATACTATGTTTTCCAAAGCTTGACCAAACCGGATTTATGCAGATTTATTACAACAATCAGTACGATAATTCCCAAAATCATTCCCAAAAATCCCAAGGTGTTCAGCCCAATGTACATCGCCATCAGGGTCAGTAAGGGGTACATCCCAATCTGATCGCTTACAATGCGGGGCTCCAATAGCTGGCGTACCAGCAGGCAGATGCCGTAGATAATCAACAGGGAGATTGCAAATTTGTAATTTCCCAGCAGGATTTGAATAACCGCCCAGGGGATCAGTATGGTTCCCGTGCCGAGAATGGGTAGGGCATCCACCACGCTGATGAGCATGGCAAGCAGGAACGCCGACGGCAGCCGCAGGATCAAAAAGGCTATGGTTAGCTCGGTAAAGGTGATAGACATCAAAATCAACTGTGCCTTGATGTACTTAAATAGTGCGTCGAACAGGAAACCCTTGATCTGAAGCATCTTCTTTTTAAAAGCCGGACTGATCTGTTTATTTAAAAAAGCAAAGATCTTTTCCTTGTCACTGCTGATAAAATAGGTCGACAGCAGGCATACGATGATGGAAATCAGGATAGAAGGCAGTTTGGAAATGATCTTATAGGCCGAATTGCCCGCAAACTGCGTAAAGGTTTTTATAATACCCGATAAGGATTCAATGGCAGAGGCGATCAGATTTTCCAGATCGATCTGTATATTATGATCCTGCATATATTCATTCAGTATATCCCATTTGCCTGATATTTTTTCCATCGTGTCGGGCAACGAATCCAGGATTTGCGGCAGGGTAGAGGCAATTGCGCTGATCTCAATTCCAATGCGTTTTAGCAGCATCCAGATCACAAAAAAAACAACTGTAATGACCGCTAAAATAGCTGTAACCGTTGCCAGCTTGCGTGGAAACCGCGTTTTGTTTTGCAGAAAGCGCACCAAGGGGTCAGCCATAAAGGCAAACAGCGCTGCCAGCAGGAACGGGAGAAACCACCAGATGATCTTTGTGAACAGAAAATAGGCAGCAATAATTCCTAACACGATATAAAATAGGGTAAAAACAAAGCGGAAGTGTTTTTCCAATGGAATTTTTGACATAGCAATACTTCCTTTGCAGTATAATACAATCCAGTATGATCCGGTTATCAGGTGGAGTGGATAAACCGGTCCATCAGAGTAAAGCCCTCTTCTATATACAACGAACTGTTCTTTGCATTGTCTTCACTATATGTTATGGCGGAATATTGAGGGCAGCGGCTGTCGTAGAGCGCAAACGGTACCGGATCGGAGGTATGGGTACGGAGCGCCAGCGGTGTTGGATGATCAGGCAGCACCATGACCTTGTAATCCTCGCCGCAGTTTTTTAAATAGTCCATAACGGGACGCATGATCTTTTCATCTATCCGTTCGATCGATTTGACCTTGTTATCCAGTTCATTGCGATGACCGCTTTCATCGGCTGCTTCGACATGGATGTATACAAAATCCTGACCATTTTTGAGTTCCTCGATTGCGGCTTCCGCCTTTCCTGCAAAATTCGTGTGGACGTTCCCTGTCGTGCCCTCCACATCCACCGATCGCATACCGGCGCATAGTGCAATCCCCTTGATCAGATCGACCGCCGAGATGACGCTAGCCTTAAGATGATATTTTTCATAAAACGCAGGTAACTTCGGCTTTGTGCCCTGCCCCCAGATCCAGATGGCGTTTGCCGGGTGCAGCCCTTTTGCTTCACGCTGTTGATTGATGGGATGCTTGCTTAAAAAACTGCAGCTTTCCTGCATCATAGATAAAAGCGTGGGATTGTTAGGCAGGTATTCACCGATTTTGCGGCCTGAAATATCATGCGGCGGCGTAAGGCTGAAATTAAAAT
>CABSMD010000369.1 GCA_902478725.1 uncultured Clostridia bacterium | reverse complement strand
GGTGGAACAGAATATCATTTTCCCGGTTCTGCTGGATTACCAAAAGCCCAATAAAAAGTATCTGGAAGAATTGCTGGCGGTACTAAACCTGACCGCACGGCGGAACCATCTTCCCAGCCAACTTTCCGGCGGCCAGCAGCAGCGTGTTGCTATTGGACGCGCCTTGATTACACGTCCCTCTCTGATCTTGGCAGACGAGCCGACCGGCAATCTGGATACACAAAACACAAGCGAAGTCATTGCGCTGCTGAAAGAAGCATCCAGAAAATATGAGCAGACCATTGTTATGATTACGCATAGCAAAAGCATCGCCCAGACCGCAGACCGTATTTTGAGAGTATCCGATGGTGTACTGACGGATTTCGGGAGGTGCCGCGAATGAAAAGCTACCTGAGTTTAATCCCCATTTCGGCCAAAGTACACCGGCGGCAAAATCGCATGACGCTTCTTTGCATTATTTTCTCGGTTTTCATGGTGACTGCCATATTTAGCATGGCCGAGATGGGGGCCAGAATGGAACAGGCAAGGCTCATGGAAAAGCACGGAAACCTGTCCTTACAGGAACTTTTCGGCAGCACAATGGGCCAAACCCTTCTGATGGCGGCTATCGTTCTATTTCTGCTGATTCTGATTGCGGGAGTGCTGATGATTTCCAGCACCATCAATAGCAGCGTAGCACAAAGAACTAAATTTTTCGGCATGATGCGCTGCATTGGTATGAGCAAACAGCAAATCATCCGTTTTGTTCGTCTGGAAGCTCTTAATTGGTGTAAAATCGCGGTGCCGATTGGCCTCGGCCTTGGAATTTTGGCTTCTTGGGTGCTGTGCGCTGTATTGCGATTTCTCGTTGGCGAAGAATTTTCCGAAATTCCTTTGTTTGGCATTAGTGTGCTTGGGATTGCAAGCGGCATTATAGTGGGAATTGTTACCGTACTGATTGCTGCTAGCTCACCGGCAAAACGGGCCGCAAAAGTATCTCCCGTTACGGCTGCTTCTGGAAATTCTGAAAGCGCACAGACAATTCACCGTGCCGCAAAACTTCGCTTTTTTAGAATTGAAACGCTTCTTGGTTCCCATCATGCGACATCCGCAAAGAAAAATCTTATTCTTATGACAGGTTCCTTTGCACTAAGCATTATCCTGTTTTTAAGTTTTTCTGTCATGGTAGACTTTGTAAATTACCTGATGCCACAGTCTGCCAGCGCCTCGGATATTGATATTTCGAGCAACGATGGTTCCAATTCAATAGAAAGTGGACTTGTAGACACTCTTAGCAAAATAGAGGGTGTGCAACAGGTCTACGGGCGGCGAAGCTGTTTTGAAATTCCGGCTGGAATAGGTGGTGATGCCTCTTTGTCCAGTACGGTTGATCTGGTTTCGTTTGATACTTTTGACTTGGAGTGTCTGGAAAAAGACGGTGCCTTGAAATGGGGCAGTGATCTCCAAAAAGTTTATGGCGATAGTCAATATGTTCTGGCAACCAGCGATCAGGACAGCCCTTGGAAAATAGGCGATAAAATTTTAATCGGCAGCGAAGAACTTGAAATTGCGGGACTGCTCAAATATGATCCGTTCAGTGACGATGGCCTGACCCATGGAAATCTGACGCTTGTAGCTTCCGGAGAAACCTTTATCCGCTTAACGGGAGTGAGCAGTTATTCACTGGTCATGGTTCAGACGGCTTCTGATATTACAGAGGAAAATGTGCAGGCCATTCAGGATAGTTTGGGCGGACAATATCAGTTCCGCGACAAACGCGATGAAAGTACCGCAGGAACCTACCTTGCTTTTGTCGCCTGCGTCTATGGCTTTTTAGCCATTATCACACTTGTCACTCTGTTAAATATTATCAACAGCATTTCCATGAGCGTATCGGCACGGATGAAACAGTACGGAGCGATGCGGGCCGTTGGAATGGACGAACATCAGATTACAAAGATGATTTTGGCCGAAGCATTTACCTATGCTTTTTGGGGCTGTATTGTCGGATGTGTAATCGGACTGCCGTTGAGCAAGCTCCTGTACGGTTTCCTTATTACAGAACACTTTCCTTATGCGACATGGAGTTTGCCCGTAACCTCTTTGATTGTCATTATTCTGTTTGTTATTCTGGCGGCGGTTGTCGCTGCGTATGCTCCGGCAAGGAGAATCAGGAGTATTTCTGTAACAGAAACTATCAATGAATTGTAATAAAAACTAAACTGCCGCACGACGGCAAAAGAAAAAAAGCCGTCGTACAGCAGCCCTTTTGACACGCCCATTTAGCCAGCGGCGGCTTTGAGAAATCAAGGCCGCCGCTTTCTTTGGTTGCTCTGCACAGTATCGGCGGCCCACGGAAGGAGCCGCCATGCTGATACGACCTGCTTTTCATCGGAATAACTTCTTAAAAAAAGCCTGTACCCAACAGGGGGCAGCTCCGGCCAAGAATATGAACTATAC
>CABSMD010000368.1 GCA_902478725.1 uncultured Clostridia bacterium | reverse complement strand
GTGTAGGACAGACTTGAAAAAGTTTTGTGAAACCATGTATGGACTGGATAAAGATTTTGCGGCACATTTTACAGTTATAAAAGAGGTAGGAATCACGGTTTGCGGCAAAGAGATAGATTCGGTTTTTGGAATGGTTCCCAAAGCCGATTATCTGGATAGTATCAAATCCGATGTTGAGGATGCAGCAAAGCAGTATGATAAAGATCCGGCTTATCTTGTCATAAATCTCTGCCGGGTTCTGGCTTACAGCAGGGATGGAATACTGTTGTCAAAAGACCGGGGGATACTATGGGGTATGAAAAATTTACCCGACATGTATTCAATTGTTACCGAAGCGGCTTATCGATACTATTGTGCCGGACAGCACTTCTCTGCTGAGGAAGAGCTTGTAAAAGGGTTTGTGAAATACATGATGAGACAGATATTTAATAAATGAGAAAATTTTGAAGGAGGTTTTTTATGTCAGGACATAATTCAGAATATAGAGTACATAAAAAAACGGACGGGCAGACGGAAGCGCTTGAAATAGCCTGTTATCCATGGTGTGACAATGATTACCGGCCAAAAACGACGGTTACAGCCACCTATGGACCGGCTATGCTTTATCTTTCGTTTCGGACAGACGAGCCAGAAATCATCGCGTCGCGTACTAGGATGAACGACGAGATTTACCGTGACAGCTGTATGGAATTCTTTTTACGGCCGGATGAGAATGACCCCAATTACTTCAATTTCGAGATTAACGCTAATGGTGCACTGTTGCTTGGATTTGGCAGGGACCGTGAATCACGCGTCCGCTTGGAGGAGGATCCCAGCCAGTTCGACATCCGGGTCTCCCGCTTTGAGACAGGTGGATGGTCGCTTGCGTATCGGGTGCCACTTTGCTTTTTACAAAAATATATCCCAACAGCCTCGTTCCACAGTGGAAACAGGATGCAGGGAAATTTCTATAAATGCGGTGAGGATGTGCCGCACCCCCATTTTGGGAGCTGGAATCCCATCGATACACCGGCACCGGATTTCCACCGGCCGGAGTTTTTCGGACAATTGATTTTAGACTGAGCCCAAAACACCCGCAATGCCACCCTGAATCAAAAGGTCGGCTGACGCATCGGCCGGGGTGGGGGATTTATTGATGACGACCAACCGGTTGCCACTGTAATAGCGGATCAAACCGGCGGCAGGATAGACGGTCAGCGAGGTTCCGCCGATGATAAGCATGTCCGCTTCTGACAGATAGCGCATAGACGCGGCCAGTGTTTCTTCGTCTAATCCTTCCTCATACAATACCACATCCGGTTTTACCACCCCACCGCACGCACAGTGGGGAACACCTATGGATTGTAGGACATGCTCCGCCGGATAACACCTGTGGCATTGCTGACAAAAATTGCGGTGTACGCAGCCATGCAGCTCCAACACATTTTGACTGCCTGCGGCTTGGTGTAGTCCGTCGATATTCTGCGTGATGACCGCTTTTAGCTTGCCTTGTTTTTCTAACAGGGCAAGCTTTTTATGTGCCATATTTGGTTTTGCATGAAGACAAAGCATTTTGTCGCGATAAAAGGTATAAAATTCCTCTGTATGGCTGAGATAGAAGCTATGGCTTAAAATGGTTTCCGGCGGGTACCGGTAGGTCTGGTGATACAGGCCATCCGTACTGCGAAAGTCAGGTATCCCACTTTCGGTGGACACGCCCGCACCGCCGAAAAAAACGATATGATTACTTTCCGCAATCCATTGGCGCAATTGTTCGATCTGTTCCACGTTTATTCCTTCCTTCCTTCACTTCGATATTTTTTGTTTATAAAAAGCCGGTTTTGCTTGTCAACAATGTTGATGTGCAAAACCGGCTTTTGTATTAAAACTGAATCTTTTCCTCTATATAGTCGGCAACCTTGTCGATTGCCATACGGATCTGTTCCATCGAATCCCGTTCACGCACCGTTACGCAATGGTCTTCCTGCGAATCAAAGTCGTAGGTGACACAGAACGGCGTTCCCACCTCGTCTTGACGGCGATAGCGTTTGCCGATACTCCCGGTCTCGTCGAACTCACACATGAACCGTTTGGCAAGCTGCTGGTATAGCCCTGTGGCCTCTTCAGACAGCTTTTTGGATAGCGGCAGCACAGCGGCCTTGATCGGCGCCAGCGCCGGATGCAGGTGCAGCACCACGCGGCTGTCCTTTTCATCCAACTGTTCCTCGTCGTATGCATCGACCAAAAACGCAAGCGTTACACGGTCAGCCCCCAAGGACGGCTCCACGCAGTAAGGAATATAACGCTCATTGGTGGTTGGATCAATATAATCAAGCGCTTCGCCCGAATGCTCCATATGCTGTTTCAGATCGAAATCGGTTCGGTCGGCAATGCCCCAAAGTTCTCCCCAACCAAACGGAAACAGGAACTCAAAGTCGGTGGTCGCCTTAGAATAGTGCG
>CABSMD010000367.1 GCA_902478725.1 uncultured Clostridia bacterium | reverse complement strand
GTTTACAGACTGTCCCTGTGCCGCGCTGACGCTTGCAACCGTACCGGCGCGCGGCGCGACGATCTCATTTTCCATCTTCATGGCTTCGAGGACGCAAAGCACCTGCCCTTCCGAAACAGAATCTCCCGCCTTCACCGCGACAGACAGGATGGTACCCGGCATCGGCGCGGAGACATTCGTACTACCAGCAGCCGTAGGAGCCGGAGCCGCTTTGGGAGCTGCCGGCTTTGCCGCAGGCGCGGGTGCTGCTTTTGGGGCGGCAACAGGAGCCGCAGGGGCAGGCTGTGCAACCACAGAACCATCTCTGATTTCTTCAACCTCAACCTCATAAGAACTGCCGTTTACATTTATCATGAATTTTCTCATTGTGTAATTCCTCCCTCAAATAATTTATTGTATACTATTTTCGATATTTTCTTTTCTGGCAATCGCGTTCCAAGCCGGTGCCTTGGATTCCACCCTCCTGAGAGAACGGATATTTAACTGATAAGTACTGGTATTGAGACTGGCGGCAATCGCGGCAGTGATCACCGCAACCAGCTCGCCCTCATCAATCGTTGCCGGCTCCGGCTGAACGGCTTGAGGTGCGGCCGGACTACTTACTCCGCCAACCGCAGGAGCCTCTTCTTTTGGCTTTTTATAAAACAGGACACGGAACAATTCCAAAACGCCCCAGAGGATAATCAGGACGCCAAAAACGATACAAAGTCCCATGACTGTTACGGTCAAGCCTTCTCCTAGGTTTCCCATCTTTCGTCACCCTTTCTTAAACGGGGATATTTCCGTGTTTTTTTGCCGGTCTCGTATCACGTTTGCTGGCCAAAACTTCCAGCGCGCTGATAATCCTCGGCCTGGTGCTGTCCGGTTCTATTACATCGTCTACATAGCCGCGGCTTGCGGCGATATAGGGATTTGCAAATTTATCTTTGTACTCCTCAATCATCTGCTGGCGTGTTGCAATCGGGTCATCCGCGTTGGCAATATCATTTTTAAAGATGATATTCGCCGCGCCATCCGGCCCCATGACTGCGATCTCAGCCGTCGGCCATGCAAAGACCATGTCCGCGCCCAGATGCTTGCTGCTCATAGCAATGTATGCGCCGCCATATGCTTTTCTCATGATCACGTTGATCTTAGGTACTGTCGCCTCGGAATAAGCGTACAGCAGCTTCGCACCGTGACGGATAATGCCGCTAAATTCCTGATCCGCCCCAGGCAGGTATCCCGGAACATCGGTAAAGGTAATGATCGGGATGTTAAAGCTATCACAAAAACGGACAAACCTGGCGGCCTTGTCAGAGGAATCCACATCCAGAGAGCCTGCCTTCACCTTAGGCTGGTTTGCAACAATGCCAACCGTAGAACCGTTCATTCTGGCAAAGCCGATCACGATATTTTGTGCAAACTCCTTTTGCACTTCTAAAAACTCGCCGTTATCGACAATTTCCGCAATGACCTGTTTGACATCGTAAGACTTGTTATTGTCATCCGGAACAATGCTGGTCAATGTTTCAGACAAACGATTGATTTCATCTGTCGGCGCCAGATACTCGCTGTCGGTAAGGTTGTTGGACGGCAAGAACCCGACCAGCTTTCTGACATCAGCGAAGCAGGCTTCCTCGTCAGGGGAAACGAAATGTGCGACACCGCTTTTGGACGCATGTGCCTGGGCGCCGCCAAGCTCCTCGGCAGTTACATCCTCGCCGGTCACCGCCTTAATAACCTGCGGTCCAGTAATAAACATCTTGCTTGTTTTTTCCACCATAAAAACAAAATCACACAGAGCCGGTGAATATACCGCACCGCCCGCGCATGGCCCCATAATGATTGAAATCTGCGGAATCACACCGGATGAAATCGTATTCCGGTAAAAAATCTCACCAAAGCCACTCAGCGCGTCGATTCCTTCCTGAATCCTGGCCCCGCCAGAATCGTTAATTCCAATAATAGGCGCGCCAGTCTTAATGGCCATGTCCATGACCTTGCAAATCTTTTTTGCATGCATCTCGCCCAAAGAGCCACCGATCACCGTAAAATCCTGCGCGTAGACATACACCAGCCTGCCATCGATCGTACCGTAACCGGTTACCACGCCTTCGCCCGGCGCATCGGTCGTAGGCATGTCGAAATCGGTGCCGCGGTGCTTGACAAAGGCGTCGATTTCGACAAAGCTGCCTTCATCAAGGAGCTTGGCAAGCCTTTCCCGCGCCAATAACTTGCCCGCATCATGCTGCTTTTTGGCCTTGGCATCGCCGCCGCCTTGCTCAACATGGGCTCTGCGCTGCTGCAAGTCGCTTAGTTTCTCCATTGTATTCATAAGTCAACCTCCGTTAAAAATTATGTTACAAAAAAATCGTGAAGCATAAAACAAAAAACAAATAGGTGTCTGATTATGAACTATAAAAAATCGAGGACGTTCAAATACCCCCATATTCATAGT
>CABSMD010000366.1 GCA_902478725.1 uncultured Clostridia bacterium | reverse complement strand
GGCAGCGTCAGATGTGTATAAGAGACAGGCAGAGTTAAACGGCGGTCGTATCGGCGATTTTGTATTGGCACCGGGCTGGACGGATTACAACTATAGTCTGCAGGTACAGGAATACGATGTTGCGGATATGCTGAAAAAAGAAAACTGCCTGCGTATCACGGTCGGAAGAGGCTGGTTTAATGGCAGGATCCGTCGCGATGAAGTCGCTTACATACAAAACTTCCAAAACGAGTCAAACGCGCTGATTGCGGCCCTGAAAATTACTTACCAGAATGGGCGTGAGCAGATTGTTTTAACAGATGAGGAATGGTCAAGCTGCCCAAGCGCGATTCAATGCAGCGATATTTATGACGGGGAGACCTATGATTCCAGACAGGAAGACGCGTTGCCAAATCATAACGTTAAGGTGTTGGGAATCAATAAATCTATCCTTACACCGCAGCGCGGCGAGATCATTCGGGAGATGGAGCGTATCAAGCCTGTTTCCCTGTTACATACGCCGCAGGGGGACACGCTGATTGATTTTGGCCAGAACCTGGCCGGTTATGTGGAATTTAAGGTCAAGGCAAACGCTGGGGAGCAGATACGGCTTCAACACGCCGAAATTCTGGATAGGGATGGAAATTTTTATACTGGTAACCTGAGAACGGCCAAGCAGGAGATCAATTTTATCTGCAATGGAAAAGAACAGATTTATCATCCCCATTTTTCCTTTCAGGGGTTCCGCTACGTGAAGCTGGTTCAATGGCCCGGTGAGATCAATCTGGATGATTTCACCGCCATTGTTATTTATTCGAATATGAAGAGGACGGGAGATTTTTCTTGCTCCGATGAGAGGGTCAATAAGCTGTTTCAGAATATTGTTTGGGGACAGAAGGGGAATTTTGTTGATGTGCCGACAGATTGCCCGCAGCGGGACGAGCGGCTTGGCTGGCTGGGTGATGCGCAGGTGTTTGTCCGCACGGCATCCTATAACTTCGATGTGGAAAAATTCTTTACCAAGTGGCTGTACGATCTGAAAACCTGTCAGTATTCCAATGGAAGTATTCCTTATATTGTACCAAATGTCTTTTGCTATCATGAGGCTTCGGCAGCCTGGGCCGACGCGGCGGTGATCTGCCCCTGGCAGATTTACCTGACCTATGGAAATAAGAACATTTTGGAGCAGCAATTTGACAGTATGCGGCGGTTTATCGAGTATGTCAAACAGATCGGCAGCAGTCCTTATCTGTGGGACGACGGCGAGCATTACGGCGATTGGCTGGCACTGGACGCGGAGGAAGGCAGTTACCGTGGCGCAACCGATGATTCGCTGGTTGCCACCGCCTTTTTTGCTTATTCCACCTCTCTGTTTATCAAGGCCGGTCATGTACTGGGGCAGGATATGGTGGAATATGAAACATTATATGAGAATATTAGAAAGGCCTATCAGGAAACATATATTGATGGCGGTAAGCTGACTACCCAAACCTCGCTTGTATTAACACTTTATTTTAAGCTATATCGCAGCGACAATGAAAGAATAAAGATGTCTGATCGGCTGGCTGCATTGATTCATGAAGCGGGCGACCATCTGACAACCGGGTTTGTCGGCACACCATATTTGTTGCACGCGCTTTCAGAAAACGGTTACAGCGATCTTGCCTACAAGCTTTTGCTGCGGGACGAGTATCCTTCCTGGCTGTATTCAGTCAAAATGGGAGCGACTACTGTTTGGGAGCATTGGGATGGGATGAAGCCGGACGGCACGATGTGGAGCGACCGGATGAATTCATTTAACCACTATGCCTATGGTGCGGTGGCTGACTGGATGTATGGCGTGATGGCCGGAATCCAGACGGACGAAGCGGCGCCCGGGTTTCAAAATGTCATTTTCCGTCCTGTTACCAACTCCGAAATCAGTGCAGTCAGTGCCTCGATTGAGACACGACAGGGTAGGGTGTCGTCATCCTGGCATAAAGAAGGGAACAAAACGGTGTACGAATTTGTGGTTCCATCTTCGGCAACCGCTTATATCGATGACAAAACGTACGAACTGGGAAAAGGACAGCATGTAATAACGGTATAGGAGCTATCTAATGGGAATTTTTAAAGCATATGATATTAGAGGAATCTATGGCAAAGAATTTGGCGAAGAGGAGGCCTATCGAATAGGTTACTTTTTGCCGCGCCTGTTAAAAACGGATAAGGTTTTGGTTGGTCGGGATACCAGACTGTCGTCTCATGAAATTTTTTCCAGCCTGAGCAGAGGCATTATGGACGCGGGGGCAGATGTATACGATCTGGGGTTGTGTACCACCCCTTATGTTTATTTTGCGACGGTCAGATATGGTTTTGATGCCTCGGTACAGATAACCGCTTCACACAATGCAAAGGAATACAATGGTTTTAAAATATCCAAAACAGGTGCTTTGCCTGTTGGCGGGGATACCGGCTTGCGCGATCTGGAAG
>CABSMD010000365.1 GCA_902478725.1 uncultured Clostridia bacterium | reverse complement strand
ATTGATTAAATCGAAACAATAACTACTATATTCAGCGTTATTACCAACTAATATTTATAAAATTTTGAGCAAAGGACGTGACAATATAGGAAAGTTAATGTTGCTTACACTGAACAAACAGGAAGAAAAAGTGATTGATAAAATCATATCGACAATCGCTGATTATATCAAAATTGAACCAATGCAGGTGGCCCCTGTTTCTGTCCTATCATTTCCGGGACTGGAAATAAGGCAGAGCCAACACCGGGTATTTCAAGACGGGGAGGAAGTCAGCCTTACCCGCCTTGAATACAGCACCCTTGCACTCCTTGCTTCCAATCCCGGCATTGTCCTCACTCAATCGCGGCTTTTTGCAGATTGGTACGGCGGATGGTTTTATAGATTTCATCCGAGAACTTGCGTTTCCGCTCATAGGTATAAAGCCCGTTCTGCTCCTGCTCCACATCGGTCAGCTGGGTGTAACAAAAGCCGCACACATTTTTGCATTCCAGCAGCGCAGTCGTGAGGCCCTCATACCGTCCGGCCACCTCCTGCTCGGACTTTGGCTGCTCCCCATAGCCCCAGCCGTCCTGCCGGCCGGGCGCCCACCACGCGCCGCCGTACTCGCTGACGAGGTAAGGCTGCCCGCCGTAGCACTGGCGTTTCGGGTATGTTTCAAAGTATTCGCCCTCTCCGACCGCGCGGTAACGTTTTTGGTAAAGCGCAACATCCTGCTCATAATCGTGGATATCGTAAATGTCGGTTATTACATGATAGTTGCCGCTGGTGTCGATCACCGGGCGGGTAGGATCGGCTGCCTTGGTGGCATGGTAGGTCACGCGGAGCAGTTCGTTATCCTGCTGCCGCCCTTCATAGTCCCACGTCTCGTTGAACGGGCACCAGGTGATGATAGACGGATGGCTATAGTCCCTTTCCACCACCTCCAGCCATTCCGGCAAAAAGTCCGATACCGCGCCGGCGTTGGAAACGTCCAGCCCCCAGCTTCCATATTCCCCCCACACCAGATAGCCCATCCGGTCCGCGTGGTAGAGGTAACGCTCCTCGAACACCTTCTGGTGCATCCGCGCGCCGTTGAAGCCAAGCTCCATGGAAAGGGCGATGTCCTGACGCAATGCAGCGTCCGACGGCGCGGTACAAATCCCGTCGGGATAAAAGCCCTGGTCGAGCACCAGCCGCTGGAATACCGGACGGCCGTTGATACAGAGTGCGCCATTTTGCCACGTCAGGGAACGGATGCCAAAATAGCCCTTCACCGAATCGATAACCTGTCCGTCCCGTACCAGTTCATAAGTTATGGTATAGAGGTTCGGTTCCCCTACATTCCACAGCTTCGGCCGTTCGATCTGAAACTGCACGGTGGTGAACTCTCCGTCCACCGCTGCCGTGCAGGCGGCTTCCTCCGCTCCGTCAAACGCGGCGGTGAGCCGGAGCTGGTATCCCTTGCTCTCACCCGTCACACGGAGCCTTGCCGTCACAGTCCCATTGGCGCTGTCGGTGGTCAAATGCACGCCTTGGAGATAGGTCATTGGAACAAATTCCATCCAGACCGTCTGCCAGATGCCGGTCGTGCGGGTGTAAGAGCACCCCCGCGAATAAAGAGGCGCGCTCTGCTTGCCCCTAGGCTGGGGATTTTCCCGCGGCATGTCCAAGGCATACACCACGACGGTGTTCTCCCCACAGGCCACAAGCTCCGTAATGTCGAAGGAAAAGGAGGCGTACCCGCCCTTGTGTGTTCCGGCTGATTTGCCATTGATCCAGACCTCGCACAGATAGTCCACCGCACCAAAACGCAGCAGGATGCGCCCAGCCAATTGTTCTTTTGTAACAGAAAATTTTCGTGCATACCAGACCGCGTTCATAAAATCGGTAAAACCGATGCCGGAAAGCCTGCTCTCCGGACAAAACGGAACCTGAATCTTTTCCGGAAAATCCGGCTCCTGATACCACTGCCGTTCCTTACCGGAAACAGAAAAATCAAATGCGAAATCCCATTCGCCGTTTAAATTGACCCAGCTCTCCCGTTCAAACTGCGGCCGCGGATGCTCCGCCCGTGGAATCGTCATGCAATCTCCTCCTCAAATCGTTTGTTGTTTGTATTATAATGCGCCTGTCCGGCCCTGTAAAGGCGAAATATGACCCAAAAAGTGAGGAAAAGGCGCAAAAAAACGTCCACTAGGGGGTATTCTCTTGCGGATGGTTTTACTACTTGTTTCGAAACAAACTTTTTACAGCTCATTCTTTTTGATTTCGGTATTTTGACGGCGTTATGCCGGTATTTTTTTTAAAAACACGGCAGAAGTATTGCAACGAAGAAAATCCGCTTTGCAAAGCACATTCCTCCAGAGTAAAAAAGTGATAGCTCATAAGCTCTTTCGCTTTTTTTAACCGTACTGAATGTATGTATTGAGACGGCGAAACGCCATATTGGGACTTAAAAAGTTTTCTGAAATATAC
>CABSMD010000364.1 GCA_902478725.1 uncultured Clostridia bacterium | reverse complement strand
CACCTTTCCATCAATGACCGCTATTTTTCGGTGATCTCTGTTATTTTGCTTTACGGTCAGAACAGGTCGGAAGGGATTGAATACGGCGCACTGGATACCGTGTTTTTTTAGCTGCTTTGCGTAGTCTTTCGGAAGAGTGAGAAAGCAACCCATATCGTCATAAATCAGTCGCACAGTTACGCCTTGCGTGGTTTTTCGCTTCAAAACTTCCAAGATGCTGTTCCACATAACGCCTTCCTGCACGATGAAATATTCCAGAAATATGTACTTCTCGGCTTTTTCAAGTTCCGCCAAAAGTGTTTCCAGCTTTCGTTCACCCGGTGTAAGGTAATGTGTTTCTGTATCTGCATATATTGGAAACCCCGTGTATTCCTGCAAGTAATGAATTTGAGGGTAATATTCAGGCAGTTGTTTTGTTGCGCTTTCATAGCAAATGCCGGGGAGTGCATAGAGTGGTTTTGCCTTTTGTTGTGTATGGAGGACACTTTTTGCAAAGCGCCATTTCGAGGATTGTGCATTAGACAAAAGATACATCAGTCCACCAAACAACGGGAAGGTTAGGATCAGGATCGCCCATGCAGTTTTGTAGGCGCCTTTGTCTTTCTGGGAAACGATATAAAGCACCGCAATGATACTGACGATTGTCAGTAGGCGACTGAAATTTCGGGAAAGCTGACTTCCCCCAAGTACAAGGCATATAAGAAAATATACCTGTAAAAGTAGCAGGAGTATCGTCAACATCCTTCTACGGAATAAGACACGGAGCCAACGCTGGCGCATAATGATTCCCCCCCCTTCAAACTCAAATCTACGGATTCTTTTTCCGCTGTTCGCAAAATTCCCAAAACTCTTTTGCAATGCGCTCGTAGGTGCTTTTTCCTACGAGATAGCTCATACAGTGGTCAGCGCCCGGAACAATCAGCAGACGCTTTTCTGATGTACAGGCTTTATAGTTTTCGTATGTCATTTCAACTGGAACAAAGTGGTCATCTGTTCCGTGGACAAAAAGAACAGGAATTTGGCAGTGCTTCAACGCTTCTGTAGTTGAGGCAGCATCAGCATCCATTTGGATGCGCTTTTTGCACATCCTATCGGCACCTGTTTTATGCAGAGCATAAGGAATATGCAGATTGCTTTCGGAGACATGTTTCCAAATTGCATGGAGCGAAGTAAATGCACTGTCCGCTGCGATTCCAAATACATTATCCGGCAGTTCCAGTTCGGACGCCATTAGCACAGAGGTTGCACCCATGGATACCCCGGCAAGATAGATGGGAATGCTTTTTCCTGTTTTCTCGTTTATCCAATTTGTCCATGCCAGGCAATCGTAGCGTTCCAGCAAACCTAAACTCATATGGTCGCCGCCGCTATTATTTTGTCCCCGCTGCTCTGCGTAGAGTACAGAACAATGATTATTGCGCCAGAAATCTGCGATTAGACCAAAATCATGTGACCAGGAGGAACGCCACCCGTGCATGGCAACTATAGTTCTTTTCGGTTCTTCGCAGGGACACCAATGCCCAATCAATGAAATTCCGTCGTGAGCAGTGATTTCCACCACGTCACAGCCGCTTTTTTCGAGCTGACCAGCTGCCTTTTTTACAATTTCAGTGGTTTCTATCATTTCAGGTGAACCGGACACACGCATTTTTCCGTTGCTTCTGTCCTGCGGCGCAACCCGATCCATGGCGAGCTGCATCATCTTTTTGGTTAGAAGATGATGCCAAAGCACACAAATCGCACTACCGGCAGCACCTATTATCAATCCTTTTTTCAATGAATCCTTCATAGCACGTCCTTTCATAACGTGGGTATAACTTACTCTTTGTCATTGGCAGTTTTCTTACTTAATTTTCTGCGATATGCGTAATATAACAGAATCGACATTGAGGCTTTTTCATAACCAAACTTGCCGAAGCACTGGAACGCCGCATTGAGAATGGTCAATCTCTTTTCTTCGGTCAGGGCCAAAAATTTGTCCAATTCATTTCCTCCTTTTTACACAATAACCGTTTCGGTTATTTAGAGTATAGCACCAATAACCGAAACGGTCAAGTATTTTGGAGTATGATTCAAAAGTTTTCTTTTTATACTGTTAGACCAACGAAGATTAGTCTCGAAAGTACCGGTGTGTTCAAGTCAGCAGTTGCACGAAAATGTAATTCGTTCAAATACTACTACCTGAAATATAAAATTACATTGGGTGATGTCTATGAAATTTGAACGCGATGAGCGCAAATTTGATTTCCACGATATAGGGTGCGAGATAAAGCGCAAAAGAGAAACCAGCGGGATGACACAGGATCAACTGGCCCTTATCATTGACCGTGATCCCCGCACCATCATATATAACGAAAACGACGGTCAGCATCCGAGCTTGAACACTTTTTATCAGATGGTGACAATGTTCGATATATCGGTGGATCAGTTCTTTTATCCAGACATGAGCGCAGATGACGCT
>CABSMD010000363.1 GCA_902478725.1 uncultured Clostridia bacterium | reverse complement strand
AGCCGCAGCCTTTTGATTTTTTCGCCGATCTTCATTTTTATTCACACCTTATAGTAAAAATAATTCACTATTATTGTACCTGATAAAGATAGGAAAATCAAGATATTTTGGAAAAAAATATTGACTTTTAAAGGAATTAGAGATATAATAGCAATCGAGAAGTAAATTAAATTTACCTTTGGAGGGGGTAGTATGCAAGAATTTTGGGCGGCATACAGTATGTTGCAAAAGGTACTGTTTGTAATTGCCGTCCCTGCCACATTGATTCTGGCCGTTCAATTTATACTGTTATTGTTTGGCCTGGGTGACCAGAACGATGTGGACGTAGATGGGGATTTTGTAAGCGACAGCGGCGCTGACTTGCCGGATTCGGATATGGGGCCTGATGGGGAACTGTCCAATGGCGGCATGGATGCCGATGGCGCGGATGTAGACAGCACAAATTCCACAGGACACGAGGCACTGCATGACCCGGGACTTCGTATTTTTACCGTCCGCGGGGTGTTGACCTTTTGCGCGGTAAGCGGCTGGGCTGGCCTGGTTATGTCCTACACAGCGCTGCCGGCCGCCGCCACTGTTCTGATTGCCGCACTGCTCGGAGTGGGTTCGATGGTTTTGATGGCTCTTATGGTCAAAGCGATGCTGAAGCTCCAGTATATACCGTCCGTCTCCATGAATTCCCTCATTGGGCAGACGGCGCAGGTGTATATCACCATTCCCGCCGCCAACAGCGGGGCGGGAAAGATTATGGCTGAGTTCGGCGGCAGGCTTTCAGAAGTAGAGGCGGTAACCTATGGAAAAGAAGCGATAAAAACAGGCAGCAGCGTACTCGTCAGCGATTTGAACGGGCGGACGGCAGTTGTGGAAAGACTATGAACAGAGTCAACCGGGGATGGCAAATATAAAAAATAGTTTAAGGGGGATTTTAAATGGATGAATTTTCTACCGTAATCACAGCAATCATCGTCGTAGTTGTTCTGTTTTTTGGAACACTGCTGGCGATCTTGTCCCGGTACCGCAAGTGTCCGTCCGACAAGGTCATGGTTATTTACGGTAAAGTGGGGAACAACAAGTCCGGCGGGATGAATTCCGCGCGCTGCTTCCATGGCGGCGCGACCTTTGTGTGGCCGGTTATCCAGGCGTATGAATATCTGGATTTAACGCCGCTTTCGATCAGTGTGGATCTGAAAAACGCGCTGTCGAAGCAGAACATCAGGATCGATGTACCGTCGCGGTTTACGGTGGGTATCTCAACCGAGCCGCTTATCATGCAGAACGCCGCGGAGCGTTTGCTGGGCTTAAAGCTCAGTGAGATTCAGGAGTTGGCAAAGGATATCATTTTCGGACAGCTTCGCCTTGTTATTGCGACAATGGATATTGAAGAGATCAACACTAACAGGGATAAGTTTCTCGAAGCAGTATCGGCGAACGTCGAGACCGAGCTCAAAAAGATTGGTCTGCGCCTGATTAACGTCAATATCACCGATATTAACGACGAATCCGGATACATAGACGCGCTGGGAAAAGAAGCGGCGGCCAAGGCGATCAACGACGCGAAGATCAGCGTTGCCGAAAAGACGCGCGACGGTTCCATCGGGGAATCCAACGCGGTGCGTGACCAGAGGATACAGGTATCCCTGGCAAACTCCTCTGCCATTCAGGGTGAAAACCAGGCAAAGGTTGAAATCGCAAATTCTGAAGCCGAGCGCCGGGAACGTGAGGCCGAGGCGCTTCGCCGCGCCACGGCTGCGGAGAACGTCCAAAAGGCAATGGCGCTGGAGGAATCCTACGCCGCAGAGGAAAAGGCGGAAAAGGCCCGTGCCGTCAAGTCACAGGCGACGCTGGAAGCGGATGTTATCGTAAAAGCCAACATTGAAAAGCACCGCCGGGAGATCGAGGCAGAGGCAGAAGCGGAACAGCTTCGCCGTACCGCAAAGGGTGAGGCGGACGCAATCTATGCCAGGATGGAGGCACAGGCCCGCGGCGCGATGGAGATTTTACTGAAACAGGCCGAAGGGTATCAGAAGATGGTGCAGAGCGCCGGCGGCAGTGCGGACGACGCGGTCAAGCTCATTGTGGCCGATAAGCTGGAGGAGCTTGTCAAAATCCAGGTAGAGGCGATCAAGAATATCAAGATCGACAAGATCACCGTTTGGGACGGCGCCGGAAAAGAGGGTGGTACGTCAACCTCAAACTTTTTGTCACAGCTGATGAAATCCATCCCGCCGATGAGCGAGCTGTTCAATATGGCCGGGATGCAGCTGCCCGAATTTTTGGGCAAGCCGAATCCACAAGCTGGGCCGGCAGATGGCGCGCTTGCAGAAGCGGATGAGGAAACGCATACGACTGTTGAAAATTAAATGGAAAGGCCCGGATTCGTTCCGGGCCTTTCCATATGGGTATTGTTTTTTAAAATCAGCGGTGCTATAATAAAAGGTATGGTGTAGGCAACTCACTTTTCAACAGGAAAGAAA
>CABSMD010000362.1 GCA_902478725.1 uncultured Clostridia bacterium | reverse complement strand
TGCCGGTCTCGCCATTCTCGGCCGCGCGCACCCCTGCCTGACCGATCATCTCGGACTCGTCTACATCGGTCTTGGAAGCAAAATGCATCGCACAGCGCTGCAGCAGGCTGAACTCGATCACGCGGGTACGGAAGGTCGGGAAGTGCTCCTTAACGATCTCCTCCAACGCACGGCCCGCACCGCTTAGCTTCTTATGGCCGAACGCATCCACCGCACCGGTGCCCACCGACTCGCAGACATACTTGCCGTCCGGCGTTTTGCAGCCCTCAGATACGGCTACGATCACATTCCTCTTGATTTTATTCGCACGCTTGATGTCCTCGATAAACTGGTCTACGTTGAACGGAACCTCCGGCAGATAGATCAGGTGCGGCGCATCGCCAGGCTGACGGCGCGCAAGCGCGGAGGACGCGGTCATCCAACCGGCGTTCCGGCCCATGATCTCAACGATATTGACCGAATCGATGTCATACACGTCACAGTCGTGCATCAACTCGCTGATCGAGGTTGCGATATATTTTGCCGCGGAACCAAAGCCCGGCGTATGGTCGGTGATGAGCAGGTCGTTGTCAACCGTCTTGGGAACGCCGATGACGTTGATCTCATAACCGATCTCTTTTGCGTAGTTGCTGACCTTCATAACGGTATCCATCGAGTCGTTTCCACCGATGTAGAAGAAATATTTGATGTTATACTGCTCGAAACGCTCAAAAATCTTCTTGTAGGTCTCCGGCTCCTCCGCCGCGGTCGGCAGCTTATACCGGCAGGTGCGCAGGTAAGAAGCGGGGGTATGCTTCAAAATGTCGATATCCTCATCGGTCTTCATGATCTCGGACATGTTTACGATGTTATCATTGAGAATTCCCACAACACCGTTGACGGTACCGTAAATGGTATCGATCAGCTCGCTCTTCTTCGCCTGGCCGACGACGCCCGCAAGGCTGGCGTTGATCGCTGTAGTTGGGCCGCCGGACTGCCCGACGATTGCATTTCCTTTTAATCCTTTCATTGTAAAAACATCACCTCATATTTTTATTATGACGCGGCAGATAAATTTTACCGCGCGTTGTAACAGTGTGACAGGTTCCGGTACGCGCCGCATGGTAAGGCGCGAAAAACCTCTTATTGGTATACGCTGCGTGCAAAGTCTGCAAAGTATTTCGTACGCTCCGCCAAATCGGGGAACCGCTTTGCCGTCTCCTCCGACAAAAAGGCGTTGGACAGGTCGATCGACGCTAAAATTTCATGGCCGATCAGCGCCCAGGCCGCGTCGATCAGGTTGGAAAACTCCGGATGGCGCAGCGCCTCGCATACGAACACCTGGCGCGGGGTATTGATATCCTCGCCGCAGATTTCGAACATATGGTATTTCGCGCAGTAGGATTTCAGACGCTTCAACTGCTCCGGCGTGTTGCGGGTCGGCATATAGGTCACCGCCCGGAAGCCCACGTCCTCCAACACCTCAAACAGCAGGTCAAGGTAATCGTCCTCAAATTTCTGGGCCTTTTTATCCCCCGTCACCGAGTCGCCTACATCTCCTAAGTACGCATAGGCCGCAATCGCACCGATCGAATCGGCAAACCGCACCACCTCGCGCACATCGGGGCATTCATCGGTCGCGTCTACATACATACTCGCCACAAAGCCGCTTTTTAATACCCCCAGAAGGTCGTATTCATAATGGGGGTTCTCCGCGTCCGACAGGTAATAAAGAAGTTTGTTTGGAAGCGGCAGTTGCAGGCTGTCCTGCAAAAACGAGATCAGCCTCTCGCCGCGCCCGCACTTTTCCACCAACTTATGCGCCAGCGCAAACAGGATATGCCGCTCGGTCACCGTCCCGCCCGCGTGGTACTGCGAAAGCGGCAGGACGTCCCCTTCAAAATCAAGCGCGACGCCATGCAGGGCCAAAAGGCGGTTGATATTCTCCACCATCTTACGGTTTCGCACCATACGCGCTTCCTTATACGGCTTGAAAAACGCCTCCGCCTCCGCGATGCGCGTATGCGGCACGCCGTGGATGCCCATATACACCACCGACGCTTGGTCGGGATTATTCACTGTTTTGCCGGCCAGCGGGGTTTTGGATACGTCCGCCCGGCACTCCAGGCCCACGGTCACCGGCATACCGATGATCCGCCCGGCCTCCACAAATTCCTGCGCGCCGCTGATCGAATCGTGGTCGATCAGCCCGGCCGTGGCAAGGCCGGATTCATACGCCATCCACACCGCCTTGGTCGGGGAATAAGGCGAGAAGGAATAGGTCGTATGGATATGGTTATTCACATCGGACAGGCGCTGCGGGCGCGGACGCGCGCCGGACACGATCTCCTGCTTTAGCCCGGAGAGCGCGGACAGCCTGTCCGCTACACACGGGGCGTTCAGTTCTTCAATTGGCACTTTGCTCCCTCCCTTGGGGATGATCTCATCGATTCCCTCTTAATAGAATAAATGAAACAACGCCTCTTTGTCAATACCTGAGAAGTAAT
>CABSMD010000361.1 GCA_902478725.1 uncultured Clostridia bacterium | reverse complement strand
TCCATTTCAAAAGGTGGTTGGTGAGTGCGGATTGAAATGGAGAACAGGCGGCCCGCGGCACCTTGGAGCTTCTGGCCACCGTGACCAGAAGCAGGGGCATATAAAAACGCCCGCACAGCATGACGCTATGCGGACGCAAGCAAGTAAATATCTTGTTACATGATGTTTAATTTCATTTTCAAAGCCGGACGACTCCGATGGAGGGGCTACGCTTTTTTTAGCTGGTGCAGATCATGGACGCTACGAAAAAGAAAAATGGACACGGCGATACCTCCTCGGACACCGCCGTATCCTTAAAAAAGGGCGACTTTAACACACCCTCCGTAAATCCATTTTTTCAAAAGGAAAACGGCGGCTTGAAATACAATATTTCAAAACCGCCGTTCTGCGCTGCAAGGCCGAACAAAACGGTCTTGTTGTGTATGCCAGCGCAGCTATTATCAAAAGAAAAGAGCCGATAAACCGTGGGCCTGTTGGCTACGGGTTATCGGCTCTGCGTCTGTGCGTCTGGCTCTTTGATAACTGTCGTATGAAATTGTTTTACATGGATTAAGGTTTCTTGTTTGCATTTTGGACAGAATAAGGGGAAATTTCTCAATTCCGTATCCCCTCGAATCTTAATCCGTGTTTTGTTTCCACATATGGGACAACGCACCCATTCTATTTTACACAAAGGCAATCCTCCGCACTTCGAGCACCATTACTTTTTCTTGAATGGCGCAATAAACAGGACAACCATAATCAAGGCATAGATAGCATAAAGCGTATAAGTTATTCCATTGCCCCAAGGGAAACTCATCTCAGGATGTCCCAGCGCTACAAACAGGAATGCGACAGCAAGTATCAGCATAATGCCGCCGATAATTCTTGATACTTTTTTACTCATAAAAAATCCTCCTTGTTTTTATAGTTTTTACTTCAATTTACGCTTGGATACCCAAGTATAAATTAGCCACATAAGTGACAATACTGTTGCAACCGCATAAAGTCCTGTCCATCCCATAAAAAACCGTAATCCGTAGAATGGAATAGCAGAAAAAAGTCCGATTATGCCTGTGATAAAACCGCCTATACCAAATCCTCTTGCAATTAAACCGGCAGTTGAAGAAATAAATGAAGCCGCACTTACCACAAGCGAAATTTTGATAAGGGGTTCATACTTTCGTGATATTATGGAGAAAACACTCCAGAAGATAACATATAGAGCAGTGATAACAAGGTTTGATAGGCTTGCTTTTCCTCCCATCCATGCGCCTCCGGCATTGATCGCAAAGCAGCTTATGACCATAGCAAGCGCAAGGATGATACCTAAAACGCTTTTTTTCGCATGATAAAAGAGTGTCTGACTATTAAACTCGGGCGTGTGTAGGTTAACACAAATATCTGAACTCATTTCCTCATAGAGCTTCTTGCATTTTTCGCACGATTGCAAATGCTTTTTAATATCCTCGGCTGTCTGCTCGCTGCAAGCGTGATCTATATAAAGTGGCAGCAAGTCTTGGATTATGTAGCACTCGATACTTTTCATTTTTCTCCCTCCTTCAATTTAGAAGTTATTATGGCCTTTGCGCGGTAGTATGTGACTCGAGCCCAGCTATCACTTTTACCAAAAAGTTGACTGATGCGAGTCAACGGAATATCGCCTAAAGCGTGGAGCATGAAAACCTCTTTGTATGGTTCTTCAAGTTCATGCAGATACTTCAATATCTGATTTGCAATGTCCTTATCTGCGAATGCCTCCGCAATGTCATAGCCACTATCGTAGGTGGCTAAACTATCATCGATAGGGATCGTTCGTTTACTCTTTTTCAGCCACTCAAAGTACAGGTTTTTTCCTATTTGGCAAAGCCATACAGATGGTTTGCTATCACCACGGAAAGAATTGATATTCATAATTGCCCGGAACATGGTTTCTTGTGTTAATTCCTCCGCCAACGACTCGTCCCGTGACAATGAAAGTAAAAAGCAATAAACAGTTTTGCCGTACTGTTGGTATATGGCATCAAAATCGTTCACGATCTCACCCCCTTCGTAAATAAGATTGCCAAGCACAATAATCGTTACAATCTTTTTTGAAATAGCCGCAATGAGTAATGAAGTATATTTTAGTGGGATTAAGAGAAATAATCAAGTCTGTGTGGCGAAATTAAATATGCGGTGTAGTGAAATTGTACGCCGTTCAAATGGCGCTACCTGAAATGTAAAATTACATTAGGTGGTGATGCTATGAAAATTGAACGGGACGAACGCAAATTTGACTTTCACGGGATCGGACTTGCTATCAAGAAAGCCCGTGAGCGTGAGGGCATGACGCAGGAGCAATTAGGATACATTGTTGACCGCGATCCGCGTACCATTATGTATCACGAAAATGACGGACAGCATCCGAGCCTAAACGCCTTTTACCAAATGGTAACCATGTTCGGTATCTCCGTAGACGAATACTTTTATCCCGATATGGGAGCCGATGAAGCCGCAAAGAAGCGGATCAACA
>CABSMD010000360.1 GCA_902478725.1 uncultured Clostridia bacterium | reverse complement strand
TATTTTTGCTGGGTATTCCGGCGGCAATCTGTTCCATTCTCGGCAACTATATCGGAACAAAAATGGCAATTAAAATTGGCGGTAAATTTATCCGCCCGGTTCTTCTCACCGCAATGGGACTTTTGGTTATCAAACTTATTTGGGATACGTTAAGCTAAAACAGAAAAGCAAAGGGCCGGATGCAAAAAATTTTTGCATCCGGCCCTCTTCTATTTTTCTTCCAAATCTTTGGTCCCAGATTTAACGGGCTTCTACTATATACTATAACCCGGGATAGAAAGACAGAAAATACACTGGAATAAAACTGCGTTTTTTAATAGAAACAACAAAAGAAAAAAGAGACTTGTTATTTTCCCCTTGTTTGCTCTGTACTGGTACTTTCTCCTGCATGTTCCTGTTTCTGCAAAACAGTTGTTTTGCGGTGCTTTTTTATCTGGCGCAGACAAATCCAGATAATCATACCCGCAAAAGCTGCCCAAATCAGCAAATACGGAAGATTAACCACAAACCAAACAAAGAAATCTACACAACTATTTTTCAACCGGTAAAGGGTGTCTGACCATCCGACAGCAATGCGCTGTCCCACAGACCGGTCGTGTACGGTAGTCACCCGTTGTACCTCCCGAACCGACAGATGAACCGTGCTGTAATCAATCAGGCTGTCATATCGGTTTTTTGCTGAATGATAGCTTTCCAGCTGATATCGCACTTCCGATAAGCGACTTTCCAGCTGGATGACCGATTCCAGATCCTGTGCTGACTCCAATAAGGTCAACAGCCTTTCCTGCTCAACCTCCAGCGCCTCAACACGTGATTCCACATCAATATAATCGAGCGTCACATCTTCAGAGGACTTGTTGGTATAAGTAACCGTACCAATCTTGCCCACCTGGTCCAGAAAAGGATCCAGTTGATCAGAGGGAATCCGAATGGTCATGGTTCCATAACGGTTAGAGGTGTATTGAATTGAACTGCCGCTGACCGAAGAACCTTCCAAATAGCCTTTGAAAGTTTGAACTGCCTGTTCCAGGTTAGACAGGAAACTGTCAAACTCCAATGTCTCTGCTTCGATATCCACTGTCCAAATAATTTTCCGCTCCGCTGGTGCCTGCGCAGGAAGCATAACGTTGGATGATGAAAATCCTCCTTCTCCAGGAACAGCTGTTTCAGTAGTGTCCTGTGCTTTCATCGCATTTTCATTCTGTGCCGCAGTCGGCACATATGCCGCTGTGGAATTGGACTTGTCTACAAGGCTGGTCGAACCGCAGCCAGTACAAAGAATCAGCAAAAAAATCGTGCAGACGGCAACCGAAAAAATCTTTCGTTTCACAAAAATCCCTCCCAAACTTTTATTGAAAAACAAGCCTTTGGTAAATAAGTGCAAGGATTTTTCTTTTTTATTGCAGTTATTCGATGGATTTTAACGATTCCACCATGCTGATTTTCCGCAATTTAAAATGCATAACCAAATTCACCAAGAAAGAAAACGCCATGGTCAACGCCGCAGAATAGAAGTAACTTGCCCATTTTACCGTTCGTCCGAACATAACAATATCCGTCTCTGCGGTAATTACTACATAATGGTGCAACAGGATACCTAGGCCCAGCCCTGCCAATGCCCCCATCAGGGTCAGGAAAATATTTTCTCGGTAAATATATGCAGATACCTCTCGGTCGTAAAACCCCAATACTTTGATGGTGGCGATCTCCCGCATCCGTTCTGTAATATTGATATTAGACAGATTATACAGTACGACAAACGCCAACGCGCCAGCAGAAACAATCAACACCAACATGACATAAGTCATACTGTGGATCATGTCTTTGAACTGATCTTTGATCATAGAAGTATCGGATACCGCCAGCACACCGTCCGAAGCGATTAGATTCTGGGACAGTAACGTCTGTGCTTCACCGCCCGGCTCTACCAAAATTGACTGAACCATATTATAGGACGGTGTCTGGCCGAAAACCTGTTCATATGCTTGCGGCGTCATATAAAGATAATGATTGGTATAGTGTTCCGTTATGGCACTCACCGGTACCGTATAAGAATGATGGTCTGCGGTGTTTATGGCAATGCTGTCCCCCTCTTCAACTCCAAGAAAAATTGCCGCCTTTTCAGTAAGAATAACGCCTTCCTGCGACAAAGACAACTGCTTGTGTCCTTTCCTGGTTCGAAACGTTATAAAAGAATCCAGTCGATCCGGCTCCTCCGGTACAAAAAGATAGATATCATAGCTTTTCCCGCTTGGAGCCTTTACCTCCATCGATTCTTGCTGAACATACATGGACTGACGCACTTCTTCATTTTCAAACAAACACGCCTCTACCTGCGTTTTCTGCTGGGCAGAAAGTTCTTCCTGCAAAACAGTCGTCAGATCATAATGATACAATTCTCCGAACTGAATGCCTACAATATCCCGGATAGAATCGTACATACCAAATCCGGTGAGCATCAAAGCGCTGCATCCAGCGATCCCCACCACAGTCATCAAC
>CABSMD010000359.1 GCA_902478725.1 uncultured Clostridia bacterium | reverse complement strand
CGGAATCAATCGTATGACTTTTTACTATCACTTTAAAGATATATACGATTTAGTGGAATGGTCGTGCCTTGAAGATGCCAAAAGGGCATTAGATGAGAAGAAAACCTACGATACATGGCAGCAGGGGCTCTTACAAATTTTTAAAGCGGTGCAGGAAAACAAGCCGTTTATTCTGAATGTTTACCGTTGCGTTCACCGAGAGCAGGTTGAAAAATACCTACAGCCGCTGGTGGATCAGCTGCTTTTGAATGTTATTAACGAGGAGGCAGCCGGGATAACGGTTCGAGACGAAGATAAGCAGTTTATTGCACAGGTCTATTCTTATATGTTTATCGGGTTGATGCTCGACTGGATCAAGGATGATATGCGCGAAGATCCGCAGCAGATTGTAGAAAAGCTTTCCAAGCTGATAAAAGGCTCTGTATCGGTGGCTCTTTCCAGATTCAAACTCTGATTTTATCATTTTAACGGTTTTGATAAAACTTTTTACATCTTCTGGTCCCGTGATAAGAATTTTGTCACGGGGCTTTTTTTGTTTATTGTGCCCCTGATGGAAGTAGGTATAATGAAAACAGAAAGAAAAAACAGGAGGTTTTCGTTATGTATTATTCCGCAGGAACTTATGAATCATTTGCCCATCCAGAAAAGCCGAAGGATGTAGATAAAAAATCCGCTTACATTATTGGCACGGGGCTGGCCGGGCTGACCGCCGCTTTCTATCTTGTCCGTGACGGGCAGATGAAGGGAGAGCATATCCATCTTCTTGAAAAGCTGGAGCTTGCCGGCGGCAGCTGCGACGGACGCAAGGATGTGACAAAAGGCTTCTTCATGCGCGGAGGCCGTGAAATGGATAACCACTTCGAGGTCATGTGGGATACCTTCCGGGATGTGCCTTCCATTGAAACGCCGGGAGTTTCGGTGCTGGACGAGTATTACTGGCTCAATAAGCACGACCCGAACTATTCTCTCTGCCGTGCCACGGTAAACTGTGGCGAGGACGCCCACACGGACAAAAAATTTTTGCTGGATAAAGACTCGGCAATGGCTTTATCCAAGCTGTTCTTAACACAGGAAAAGGATTTGGAAGACAAAAAGATCTCCGATGTGCTTCCCGAATCCTTCTGGAGCACAAATTTCTGGCTCTATTGGCAGACGATGTTCGCTTTCCAACGCTGGTCGAGCGCTTTGGAAATGAAGCGTTATCTTTGCCGTTATGTGCATCATATTGACGGCTTGCCGGATTTCAGCGCCCTGCGTTTCACCAAATACAACCAATACGAGAGCATGATCCTGCCGTTGGTAAAATATCTTGAGAATCATGGCGTGCAAATCGAGTACGGTATGGATGTAAAAAATGTCATTATACAAACCGATGGTGATAAGAAGATCGCAAAGCAGATCGTCTATGTAAAAGACGGTAAGGAGCAGACCATCGACCTGATCGAGGATGATCTCGTCTTCATTACCAACGGCTGCTGCACCGATACTTCCTGTTACGGCGACCAGACTCACGCCCCGGACCTGTCTGTCATTCACAACGGCTGCGGCGAATCGTGGGACATGTGGAAGGCCATCGCCGCTCAGGCCGAGTATGGAGAGTTTGGGAATCCGGATGTCTTCTGCAGCAATATCGATGCCACCAACTGGATGAGCGCAACCGTAGCGACGTCCAACGAGGAGATTATCCGGCATATTATGAATGTCTGCAAACGCGACCCACGCTCCGGCAAGGTAACGACCGGCGGTATTGTAACCGTTAAGGACAGCACCGACAACTGGTATCTTTCCTGGACAATCAACCGTCAGCCGCAGTTCAAGTCGCAAGATAAGAACATGATTTTGGTATGGCTTTATTCCCTCAATACAAACAAAGAGGGCAACTATGTAAAAAAGGCGATGCGCAACTGCACCGGCGAAGAGGTTTGCCGTGAATGGCTGTACCATATTGGTGTTCCGACCGATAAAATTGACGCTCTCGCCAAGGATGCCTGCAATACCACAACCTGCTTTATGCCGTATATCAACGCCTTTTTCCAGCCGAGAAAAGAATCCGACCGCCCAAAGGTAGTGCCGCAGGGCGCTGTGAACTTCGCTTTCATCGGTCAATTTGCCGAGACACCGCGGGATACCATTTTCACTACTGAGTATTCCATGCGCACAGGTATGGAGTCTGTCTATACCCTGCTGGATATTGACCGCGGTGTACCGGAGGTTTGGGGCAGCAAATACGACGTGCGTGAGGTTCTGCGCGCCTGTTATTATGCCATTGACAAAAAGCCGTTATTGGAGGCGGAATTGCCCTTTGCGGAAAAAGAGCTGCTGAAGCTCGCTATAAAAAAAGTAAGGGGAACCGATTTGGAGCTTTTGCTGAAGGATAGCGGTTTGATCCAATAAATGCATGAGAATAGAGGCCGAAATTTGGAACCCAAAAATGAGACATCCAAATTCCAGCCTCTTTTTCTACGATGAAATCCCGAGATTCAAGCTGGCTTTTCCGTGT
>CABSMD010000358.1 GCA_902478725.1 uncultured Clostridia bacterium | reverse complement strand
GGCGGACGCGGACGCGGCTCGCCCCTGTGGCCCTCGATCGAGGTCATCAGAGCGGTCTCCTCACCGCAGACAAACGCGCCGGCGCCGAGGCGGATCTCAAGATCGAATGAAAAATCAGTATCAAAAATGTGTTCTCCAAGCAACCCGTATTCCTTGGCCTGATCGATTGCAATCTGCAATCTCTTGACCGCGATCGGGTATTCCGCGCGAATGTAGATATACCCCTGGTTCGCACCAACCGCATAAGCCGCAATCGCCATCGCCTCGATGATCGCGTGGGGATCGCCTTCCAGAACGCTCCTGTCCATGAATGCGCCCGGGTCGCCTTCGTCGGCGTTACAGGCGACATACTTCGGAGAACCGGTCGCATTTGCAGCAAACTGCCATTTCATACCGGTTGGGAAACCGGCGCCGCCGCGTCCGCGTAAGCCCGATGCCTTCACCACGTCGATAACCTCCTGTGGGGTCATCTCGGTCAGCGCCTTGCCCAGCGCCTGATAGCCGTCAAACGCGATATACTCATCAATGTTTTCCGGGTTGATTACGCCGCAGTTATTAAGCGCAACCCGCATCTGCTTTTTATAAAAATCAACCTCATTAAACGACTTAATCTCTTCTTCATCAACCGTCTCTTTATAAAGCAAACGTTTGACGATTCTGCCCTTTAAGATATGCTCGGAAACGATCTCCGCAATATCCTCCGGCTTGACCATGCTATAAAATGCACCCTCAGGATAAACGACCACGATCGGCCCCAGCGCACAAAGCCCGAAACAACCTGTTTTGATTACCTTGACTTCCTTATCCAGGCCGTTTGAGGCAAGCTGCTTTTGAAACTCCGCAATGATTTTTTCACTGCCGGAGGAAGTACAACCCGTACCGCCGCACACCAATATATGTGAACGAACAAAATCCATCTAAGAAACCTCCCTTTCTATCCTTGTTTATTTATTCAGCCGCGCCGATGGTATATTTTGCGCACGGGCTGTTATTCACCAGATGCTCGTTGACCACCTGTACCGCTTTTTCTGGTGTCATGTTTACATAGGTGACCTTCTCCTGCCCCGGCACATAGACCTCGACAATGGGTTCCAGTCTGCACATACCAATGCATCCGGTCTGCGCCACAGTCACGTTTTGCAAGCCGCGTTTTGCGACCTCCTCGAGCAGTGCGGTCATGACCGGGCGGGCACCCGCCGCGATCCCACAGGTCGCCATACCGACCACAACACGGATACCGTCCTCGCGCTCTTTTCTCAGATTCACATTTTCCAGCGTCTTCTTTCTGATTGCTTCTAACTCAGCCAATGATTTCACTCAAAAACACCTCCACAAATTTCATCCAGGCCTTCCTGAACATATTCCTTCAGCCACACGACCACTTCTGGAGAATCCAATGGAACCTCCGTCCCCAAAATCCCCCTGATCTGGCGTGTGTCCATCACAAATTCTCTGCCGTCCATTTTGTGCGTATATACGAAGTCCACCAGTGGACTTCCTGAAACCAGAGTTGCCACCGTTTCCGCCATATCGCCTAAGGGCTGACGGTCGATATGGTCATATTGAAAGGTTGCCGTGACCTCTGTGCCCTTCCCTGGCTCCGACCGGATGGTAAAAGTACCGCCGCATTCCTCACTGGCCTCTTTGAACAGCGGAATGCCCATCCCCACCTTCCGGGTCGTACGGGTCGTTACAAACGGGTCTATTACTTTTTTTAAAAATTCCGGACTCATTCCCCTGCCGTTATCGCCAATCCGGATGGTCAGAAGGTTGCCCCCCCTGTCCTCCTCCACCGTGACCGTAACCAATGTCGCACCGGCCGATACGGAGTTCTGAACGATATCCAGAATATGTAATGACAATTCCTTCATTGCTTAATACTTTTCCAAAATCCCTTCCACATCGTCCACAGACAGCCTGCCATACACATCCTCATTGATCGTCATGACCGGCGCCAGGCCGCACGCGCCGATGCAACGGGTCGCGTCGAGAGAAAACTTGCCGTCTGGTGAACATTCACCGACTTCAATATGAAGTTTTTCCTTGATCTTGTTGAGAATATCGCCGGATCCCTTTACATAGCAAGCAGTTCCAAGACATACGCCGATCTTATATTCCCCCTTCGGATTTAACGAGAATTGCGCATAAAAGGTAACGACACCGTAAATCTCCGCAAGCGGGACAGACAATTTCTCAGAAATCATCTTCTGCACCTCAATCGGCAGGTAACCGTAAATCTCCTGCGCCTCATGCAACACAGGAATCAGCGCGCCGTTTGTATCCTTATATTTTTCAATGACCAAATCCAACGCTTGTTCCTGCTCAGCCGTGCCCTTAAAAGCAACCACTGGTTTTTTGTCCATGTTTGAACCTCCCTAAAATTTTCTAATATCTATTGAAGGAAACCGGCCATATTTTTGACAAATTTCCTACCTTACTGAATAAAATCATTCTCGTTATAAAATTAACAAATAATCGCAAGCACCATCCACCATTATACCAG
>CABSMD010000357.1 GCA_902478725.1 uncultured Clostridia bacterium | reverse complement strand
GCCCTATCCTTCTTCCTCTTTTATTCAACTGTCCAATATGTATTGTACTCCTACAGTCTCACTGCATATGCGGAACGCCCCCTTTGTAATCCAGAAAATCATCGCCCGGTAAAACAAAATGCCTGGAAGGATCGCTAACTCAGCTGCGAAGCTAGGACGCTCTATTGCACCGGCGTTGCCGGTTAAAAAGATGATCGTTTCCGCCCTCTTTGATACGATACCAATAAGGGGCCTGTTGACAAAGATGAAATATGGGCCGAGAAACCATATCCTCAGCCCATATTTATTGCAGAAAAGATGACCTTAGCCATCCTCTTGAGGTTCATGCCATGGTAGACAGGAGGCATTCCTCAGTTGCTGCAAGAATGCTTCGTTTCCGGATTTTTTAAAAGGTTATACTCCCTTTTCATAGCAGCAAAGCTGCCTACAGCCCATATTTTCCGTTTCCTTTTCATGCCGAAGTATTGAACCTAAAATGGCCTGTGTAAAACGCTGGATAGCAGCTGCTGGCCAAAATTCTTCTGCGCACACCGGCCGTATCAAAACATGTCTTGCGGAAAGTACATTTTCGGCAGACATTCCTCTGTATTTGGTAGCAACGAAGGTATTTTCCTGTGGACTTAGCAGTTCAACCGGTGATATGCAAAAGGCTGTCCCATTGGACAAATAAATGTATCCTGTTGTGGGCCATATAAAAATCCATATTTACTTGGGTCATTGGGAAATCGAATAGCGGAAATATAACCGCTAATCTCCAATAGCTCTAAGCCCCTGTGAACAGCACCGGTGTCATACCCCCCCCCTGTCCAAAGCAACTTCCTACATAGCCAGTTCTACCTGTTATTGCTGCCGTTCCAGATGCCGCAAAACCAAGAGGCTTGCTTTCCCATTTGCCGGGAATACGTCTACTCCTGTAATAATCCCATATTTACAATCTACGGTCGCTTCCATGAGGTATCCCACACCTCGTTTGCTTATAACCACACGCAGGATCTGTTGTACTTGTTGGAATCTTCTTGGTGCCCGTATGGTGCTTTCTTAAATCCCGGCTGTGATGCAAGCGCTTGGTCCAAAGCGTCAAGATAGCTCAGCATACTCTGTTCCGCTTCAACTTTTATATCGATCCAGCTGTTCCTTGAAACTTCGGCAGGGATATAGCTGCCATCGCAGGCCATCGCTTTACCGTCTATCAATTCCTGTTCCATGCAGCACCGGACAATTTCCAGAAAAACCTGTTGGAACAAGCTACTCTCGTTCCACTTGCGGACTCTTGTTTTGCTGGATGTAGAATGATCCGGTATCTTTCCTCCCAGCTCAAAGTCGCAAAACCAACGATAAGCAATGTTTAGCTGAATTTCCTAGACAAGTCGGCGTTTTGGCCTGATGCCGTAAAGGTATCACCAGCAGCATTTTAAACATCCTAACAGGGTCAACAGATGGGCGGCCATTTGCTGGCTAATATGGCGCTACAAGATCGCAGATAAAGGCAAACGAAACCATCTGTTTGATTTTCCGAAGTAAGGATTGCTTGAAATTAATTCTGCTATCTCCAGAATTACCATGCGCATTTGACCGCTTTGCCGTCCCATCATGCTCCATCCTTTCCCTATTTCAATTATCCCATGGGAATGGGGTATTTGGGACTTTTGTCAACAGGTCCAATTCTTGACAGTACCCGTCCCCGGCTGCGTTTTCCTCCTTGCTTTCTGGAAAGGGGAATAAAACATGCTTGCCCATTTCGCGAAAAATTTGCGAAAATACCGCGTGCTCAAAAATCTGACTCAGGAAAATCTCGCCGGATTTTTTCGCATCACACCGTAGAACATTTCCAAATGGAGACAGGAATTTCCCAAAGTTTAAGATAGCCGCACCTACACCACACTTATAGACTGCAAATCATACGATTCTCAGTTTCTCCAAACCTGTCCACTGTAAGGTAATCTATATTAGCTTGGCACTGTTTTATGTTTCTAGTTATGGTATAATTATTATGTATTTAATTTATTGAATTACAATTGATTACGGCAGAGTCCCGCTGTTACCCTTTTCTTTAGCCTTTTGCCGCGTGGTGGAAAGGAATGGTTATGCTTATGAAACGTACCATATCAATAATTTTGGCTGCTATATTGCTTCTTTCTTTTTCTGCCTGCGACACTGAGCAATCGCCGAGTGTCTCTGATGGAGCAGAGGAGACACCCGTTGAGATCTCCACGGAAATGTCTGCAGACGAGTGGGAGGGAGCGTGCCGTCTGGTATGGTTTTTTACCTGAGGATGCGGGAGATTCGGACATTCCTGTGACCTGGGCCCAATTCTGTTCCATGCTTGGCAAGATGATTGCCCAGTACGACCAGAGTAAGCTGGAGCAATGGGAGAAGGAAACCGCCGATGCACCAAACGAGAAGATGCGGCGGGACGGCGGCATGGTGGCTCTGCTGTTTGCGGCTAAAACTGTAGCTTGCCGTCAGCCGGTCACGGAGCAGCACATGGAACTCGTCGAAGTAGCAC
>CABSMD010000356.1 GCA_902478725.1 uncultured Clostridia bacterium | reverse complement strand
GTGCATAGCCGTTATTACATTCCGCTCGTTCCTATAATAGCAATTTGAAAAGCAGGCATCTGTCTGGTTATCCTGAATTGCCTGAAGCATCGTCTCAATTGTATTTGGTTCAACCCAATCATCACTGTCAACAAGCATCAGGAAATCCCCTGCTGCACAACGAATTCCCGTATTTCGTGCCGAGCTTACGCCGCCATTTTCTTTTTCGATAATACGGATACGTCCATCTGTTTTTTGCAATTCACGGCAAATTCTCACGCTGCTGTCTGTTGAACCGTCAGATACAACGATGACCTCGATATTCCCATAGGTTTGTCCCAAAAGAGAGCGAATGCATTTCTCGATATAGTTTTCAACATTATATGTCGGGATAACAATCGACACTAAACTATCTTTATTCTCCATCTCAATACCTCAGTAAAGTCACATCTTCCGAGTCAACGCTCCCCATTGCCAACCCCCAAAACAAACAGAATCCCAGAAAATAGGTTGGGAAAATAATCAAGTGTGAAAAAAGCGATACAACAAAAGCGGTGACAAATGTAAAACTCATAGGGGCTGCCAGCTCCGACTCTTGACGATACATCTTAATAAAGCCATTCCATAACCGTTTATAAAAGGTCAAATAGAGTAACAATCCAGAAACACCATAGTCATAGATTACCTCAAGGAAATCGCAATGCGCACTCAGGGCAAGCGGCGAATTTTCAATCACGGTATCAAATCCATGACCAAAAATCAACGCTATAATATCAGAGTGTCTTATCATACTTATGACCACAGGCCAAACATCTTCTCGCCCCTCATTTGAAGTCTGTCCTGTTGACAGTAATCGATCAATGACACTGAACGTGCCCCTTGTGTTTTCCATAATGAAAAAATACATAGCTGTAAGGGCAAGCAGACCACCCAGGAGCACAAATACTCTTTTCTTCGATCCTTTGGGTGCGGAACGGTATTCTACCAGAATATAAACAACGATACCGGCCACAAATGCAATAAAGCCCGTTCTCTTCATACATAGCAGCAACGTATAAAGCACAAGAACTGTTCCACCCCATTTGATTACTTTCTTCTCCGATAATAGGGCAAACGGAAGAAAAAACAGGGTATAGTACGCCGTACTGATAAGCGGGATGCCACGCCCAGCACTAAACAGTTTAACCTGTGTAAATAAGGCAGCATAAATAGCGATACTACAAGTAACAACAGGGGCCGCCTTCTTTATCATTCCGGGATATTGAAGTCCAACGCGATACGCTATTGAGAAGACTCCTATCCATGCCAAAGCATCGCCCACCTGCAAAACAGTCCATGTAAAATCTGTCTTTAGTCCGTAAAACAAAACTGTCGTTGGTATGATCAGAAACATCAAAAACAACAAAGGGGTCAGAATATTTTTTATCGCAATTCTTCGAACATCAATCATTCGAAACAGTGTAATAATCCCCCATGCGGCCAAAATCAATCTTAAATAGTCACGGAACGGAAAACCTGTCGAGAAAACTGCCAGCATATTTCCTGTTAAAATATATGTAATAGCTATACACAATAGAACGAAATCTCTTGTAGTTTTCCTTATCATCGTACCTCTGCCCCAAATTTCAAATAAATGTTTTCCAGCTGTTTTGCAGTATCATGGATATCAAGCCCGTTCTTTTTTAATTGTTCTCGTCCATAGCTCCGGTCGGTCATATCCTGTCTGCTGATCAACTCCAGTTTGTCAAGCCACGGTCTGGTATCATGGAGCGGCAGATAAAACACATTCCGACAATTCTTCAATTCTTTTGTTATCGTGTCTGACAACAAAACCGGCAGACCCTCTCCAATTGCCTCAACTGCTGCTACAGGAAATCCTTCAAATTTCGATGGCATAAGGAGAATGTCAAACGCCATATACAATCGGTTCACATCTGCTCGTCTTCCCAAAAGCCGAACATAGCTGCTCATCTTATTTTCCAGAATCCATTTTCGGATTACGTTTTCAAGCTCACCATTTCCAGCGCATAGCAAAATTGCATTTGGATTCGTCTTTCGATATGCTTTCATAATATCTAAAGCTTTTCCATAATTCTTTTGATCAGAAAGCCGTCCGACCATTCCGACTACAAAGTTATCCTCAACACCGAGTTCCCGTCGGACTTCTGCTCGAGTCCGCGCGTCAAAGCAGAATTTTTCGCTGTCAATAGCATTTGGCAGCACACAGGCTTTCGACCGTTTCATGTTGAATCTGCCAAAGACTCGCTCTCCTGCCAGATGTCCACACCCAATGACATTCGTGGCATAGTGGTAATTCAGGATACACCCAGAGTTCCTCCTCAATTCCTCTTTTAGCGAGGTACAGGGAGAAGATGTGTGCGCATGAGCGATGCGCTGCGGGATGCCAACTTTTTTTGCAATGCGCAACGCAACATAGGAAGTCTCATTTTCATGGACATGAACCGCCTGATAATTTCCATTCTTCAGAAGCTCTGTCAATGCAGAATCAAAAGCCTTAAGACCAGTGGATTT
>CABSMD010000355.1 GCA_902478725.1 uncultured Clostridia bacterium | reverse complement strand
AGAACTTTGGGTATATAGGTACTTGCCATCAAGCACGATTTTTTGCTATCATAAGGAAGAGAAATTCGTCTAATATTAAACTGTATAGTTTCATATTTAGCATTTAGGAGGTCAATGAATAATGGCAGGCTTATCTTTGCGTAATATCTACAAAAAATATCCGGGCGGTGTTACTGCGGTAACTGACTTTACCCTGGAAATCGAAGACAAAGAGTTTATTATCCTGGTTGGTCCTTCCGGCTGTGGTAAATCCACTACCCTGAGAATGATCGCCGGCTTGGAAGAAATCTCTGAGGGCGAACTGTTCATCGGCGATAAACTGGTAAACGACGTTCCTCCGAAAGACAGAGATATCGCGATGGTATTCCAGAACTATGCGTTGTATCCGCACATGACTGTGTTTGACAACATGGCATTTGGTTTGAAACTGCGTAAAACGCCGAAAGACGAGATCAAACGCCGCGTAGAAGAGGCTGCTCGTATTTTGGATATCTCTCACCTGCTCGACAGAAAGCCGAAGGCTTTGTCCGGTGGTCAGAGACAGCGTGTTGCGCTGGGCCGTGCAATTGTTCGTGAGCCGAAGGTCTTCCTGCTTGATGAGCCGCTGTCCAACTTGGACGCAAAACTGCGTGCGCAGATGAGAACCGAGCTGAACAAACTGCATAAAAGATTGGGTACTACTTTCATCTATGTAACCCATGACCAGGTTGAGGCTATGACCATGGGTGATAGAATCGTTGTTATGAAAGATGGTTTCATCCAGCAGGTAGATACTCCTCAAAACCTGTATGATAATCCTGTAAACGTATTTGTAGCGGGCTTTATTGGTTCTCCACAAATGAACTTCGTCGATGCGAAGCTGGCTTCCAAAGACGGCAAGCTGGTTGTTGAGTATGGCGATGCAGAGAAACCCTTTACGGTAGAACTGCCGGATGCCAAAGCAAAAGTGCCGGGTATTGCAGACTATGTCGGCAAAGAGATTACGCTGGGCGTAAGACCGGAAGATCTGCATACAGAGGAAATTTTCCTGGGTGCTGCTACTACTGGTTTGTTCGAGTGCAAAGTCGATGTTACCGAAATGATGGGCGCTGAGACGCATCTGTACCTTGATTGTGCTGGCAACTCTCTGACCGCCAGAGTTTCCACCCGCGTTACTGCGCAGGCTGGAGAGCAGATCAAAATGGCGATGGATGTTAATAAGATTCATCTGTTTGACAAAGAAACTGAGAGAGCAATCTTCTAGTTTAAAACAAACCCAAGACCGGTTCCAAATGGAATCGGTCTTTTTGTTTAGGCAAAAACCGGGCCTGATTCTTTGACCAGCCAAAGCTTCGACTAAAACGGTGCGATCCCTTAAAAATATAAAACGCAACCAAATTACAGAAGGAGAAAAAGGCATATTCAAAGCTTATTCACAAAATTTTTCCTTTTTTGTTGTAATATGTCTGTAATGGATTATTTTTATCTTTGATTTTGTCAGTTTTTATCGGCAATCCCACGACTTTTCTGGATAATGAGGTTGCAATAAACGCAATTTTTTTGTAAAATGAATATGGTTGGCTGAATGACAACATGTAATGAGGTTTTGGCAGATCAAAAGATTCTGCTTTTTCTGGACGGTTTATTTTTTTGCCACAAAACGAGCGGCAGAAGGGAGTATTATCATGTCAAACAGACTGTTTCAAGGTGTAGTACATCAAATGCGGGATACCATTGATCGGGTTGTCGGTGTCATTGACGACACGGCTACGGTAATTTCCTGCAGCGACCTGACCAAAATTGGCGGGCACAATGACTATATCTCCCTGGATGCGGTAGATGGGAATGAAATTTTTGTCAAGGACGGATATACCTATAAGCCTTTCGGCACCAGAATCAAGCCGGATTATGCGGTTTTTGTAGAAGGAGCCGATGAGTTGGCCGCAAAATTCTGTGGTGTTTTGGCCATTTCCCTGTTGACTATCAAGCAATATTATGATGAAAAATATGACCGGAATAATTTTATCAAGAACGTCATTCTAGATAATATCCTTCCTGGTGATATTTTCATGAAGGCGAAAGAACTGCATTTTAACACAGATGTCAGCCGCGCGGTACTGCTTATCCGGGTGATTTCGTCTAATGATATTTCCGCGTTTGACGTAGTCCAGAACCTTTTCCCGGACAAACAGAAGGACTTCGTTTTCAATATCAGCGAAAATGATATCGTGCTGGTCAAGGAGATCAAGTCTCCCATCGGATCAAAGGATTTGGAAAAACTGGCACGTTCCATTGTGGATACCCTTGGTTCGGAGTTTTACACCAAAGCGGTTGTGGGTATCGGAACTGCGGTAGAAGGCGTGAAAGACTTGGCGCGTTCGTTTAAAGAAGCGCAGATTGCTTTGGAAGTTGGAAAGGTGTTCGATACGGAAAAAGCGATTGTATGCTATGACAACTTGGGGATCGCGCGCTTGATTTATCAGCTTCCTACCACTCTATGCGAAATGTTTTTGCGGGAAGTGTTCAAAAAGGGTTCTATTGAAAGCCTG
>CABSMD010000354.1 GCA_902478725.1 uncultured Clostridia bacterium | reverse complement strand
GACCCAGACGGCCACCAGCTCCATGGTGCCGCCGCAGTCGGCGGCCCGGTCCCCCGGCTCGTCATCCAGGTGGACGCTGGCAAGGCAGTTGGGGCAGTGGTTGCGGTGCTGGGTTCCGGCAGCCTGAGGCCCTACCGGCCAGCCGCAGACCCGGCAGGTGAATACATCCCGGCAGGGATCCTGCCGGTAGTCCAGGCGGCGCCGTTTCGGTTTTTGCGGGATTCGCTGGGACATTGGAAATTCCTCCTTGGTGTTGTCTTACTGCCCTCAGCATACCCTGCCGCAGGCCGGTCCCGCAACCGTCAACTCGGTTCAGAAATAAGAAAGCGCCATGCGGGAGTCCGCATGGCGCTTGTGTTCTTATTCATTTCTCAGGCGGGCGATGATCTTCCAAATGCTCTTCGGCGCCAGAAAGTAGGCTTCCGCCAGCTGGTCCACAGAGGTCCCCTCCCGATAGCGCCGATAGATCTCCTGATTTCGGGCCAGGGTCTCCGCCTTGCGGCCATTGGCCGCGCCCCAGGGTTTGCGGCTGGTCTCCCGCCGGGGGATGTACAGATACTCCCCGTCGATATACGCCTGGACCTGGGCCAGCAGGTCCGGCGGCAGCACGTCGGCTGCTTTCATATAGCGCATGATGCTCCTCCAAAGCTCTTGTGATTTGGAATGAGCAGAGGCTATATGCCAAATCTCTTTGTTTGACGCGATAGCCTCTGCTATGCGTCAAACGCCGAAACACAATGATTCAATTGCAACTGGATTCCCTCATTTCCCTGACCGCTGCAGCCGGTTTTTTCAGTGGCAGGAATTTTTTTCTGCCGCTGTCACTATACCATAGATCTCCGGGGCAGTCAACATAAATCCGTTATTACAGGAAGCAACAGGAAAATACCATTCTTGGACAGGTACCCTAAATCCTTTAATTATGTAACGGTTTATCCGTTCACGCACAGCGCAAACGGGTAAACCATTATAGTGGAAAACTCATCGTCGCAATAGCGACAATGAGTTTTCCGCACAATTACTCTCATTAACCTCTTTCTGGAATCCATCCATACTTACCCATTTCTACTATATTGCCGTTTATTTCGTAGTCCAACCTATATAACACTTCATCCGAACTCGACAAAGCAACCGCTTCAAATTTAACATCCATATCGCTCCTATCATCTGTTTTTATTTGTATTACAACGGGTTGATTGAGAGGAGCTTCTCTTTGAATAACAGTATCTCCACTTTTGATTCTAATCGATCTCACCTCTGGGTCGTGAGAAATTGATACAACCCAACCCGCATCCACATCTTCTCCCACCCAAAATTTATTAAGAAGTTCTACGCCGCTTTCTGTTTTTTCTTGTCCACTCGAGCCAACATACCCTCTCCATAAAAATTTTGTTTTTTTACAGTAAACAGTATAATATTGTTCTCCAGCATCCACGAGATAAAATACGCAATTTGAATTTATTCTCTCATTGAGCAGGATAACTGGAGCTTCTGCCGGATAAAAACGCACAGCTTTTACGGCGCTCTCTGGTGTAAGTCGATACCCAATGAAGACATTACTTATAATCGTAATAACTATAAGTATGGCGGCCATTTTTAATAAATTTGTTTTTGTGTTTTTTTTCAATCTTTCCTCCAAAATTATTTATCACGATGCCCCTGGTATATAATATACTAGGGGCATCGTGAGGGAATTTACTTTTTACCAGCCTGTCTGGAAATTCTGTTTGTATGATGTTGATGCACTGTGACCTACAACAGATCCATTTTCAAAATTTGCATCAACTGTTGTAGTTGCACTAAGAGAAAACGCCGTTGCAAATCCGCTTGCTGCACTGATTTGAGGCCAATTTAGTGTCACAAAATTCACATTATTGTATGGTCCCAGAGTTCTTTCATAAATTTTGCTTCCGCTTGTTACCGCAGGTGGCCACGAAACCGATACTTGCAGCCCTGTTGTTTCAAATGTCTCAGTAATATAAATGGAGCTTGGAGTATAATCAGGGCTTGTATAAGCAGCTTTACTTACCCCCCCAACAACCCAAAGATATGCGTAATTATTATCAATACTTTTACAAAATGTTCCAGACTGGGATGCTGTTAATGAAACATCTGTTGGAGAGTGTTCACTCGTGTTGAACTTCTTTGACGCGGTAGCCGTAGGGCCCGATGCAAGAGGCATCGGAGCATCCGAAGCCATTTCAGATTCTATCTCCCTGATTGCGCCTTCCATGTCAGTCTCTGTTAAGCCCTCATCAGTAAACTCATACGTTGTGACAATAAATCCCTGATCGTCATACGTTTTCACAGTCGTGGAGATACCGTTGATTTCAATATTTTCTGTGCTAATCAATCGGTTGTCTTCTTTTTCAAACTCCGTAGCTGAACCTGTAATGCCACATGACAGTACCATCACAAGAGCCAAAACCAACGCAGCAATTTTTTTCATAGAAGCCGCCTCCTTTCAACATCCCTAATAATTTACAAATCCGGAAACACTCACTTTGTAACTGGAGTTGTTTCTTACCGCAAATGTATAGGTCCCTCTGAGATCTATCCTCAGAGGGACCTATACA
>CABSMD010000353.1 GCA_902478725.1 uncultured Clostridia bacterium | reverse complement strand
AGCGTCAGATGTGTATAAGAGACAGATGGTACCAAGTCCGCCGGAGGTGATGAAGGTGCGCGGCGCGGTGAACTGGTATTCCTGTGCTGTCCACATCTGATGCTGGCCGACATCGGTGGCGATAACGGTGTCCCGGTCAGCCAACTCCCGCACCATCCGGATCACCTTTTTGGGTGAAAGCCTGGAATCCTCTTCAAACAGGCTTTTCTGCTCCCGCTTCATCTCTTCGATCTGTTTCTTCCATTCCTCATGCCGGAGAGTTCCTGTTTTTTCACAGAGCAGGCGGAGCACATCCTTAATATTACCGATCAGCCCGGTATAGGCGGTAATGTTTTTGTTGATTTCGGCCGGGTCAATGTCGATATGCAGCACCTTGGCGTTTTTCGCAAATTCCCGTTTGTTGCCGGTTGCCCGGTCGCTGAACCGGACGCCGATGGCTACGATCAGATCGGCCTCCGCCTTGGCGCGGGAGGCGGCATACTGCCCGTGCATTCCGGTCATGCCCAGATATCCCTTGTGGTCGTATGGAACAGCGGAAAGACCCATCATGCTAAATCCCATCGGCGCGTCGATTTGGTCGGCAAACCTGCGGAGTTCTTCGGAAGCATCCGAGATTACCACGCCGCCGCCGCAATAGAGGAAGGGTTTTTTTGCCGATTGGATCAGGCCGACGGCTTCTGACAGAGCGCTTTCGTCGATGGCCGGACAGGCTTCCGCTTCTACCGGCGGTGCGGGCCGATAATCGCATTCATTGACCTGTACATCTTTTGGGACGTCGATCAGTACCGGCCCGGGCCTGCCTGATTTGGCAATGCGAAAGGCCTCGCGTATCGTATCGGCCAGGGAGGTAACATCCTTAACAATAAAGTTGTGCTTGGTCACCGGCATGGTGATGCCGGTGATGTCGACCTCCTGAAAGCTGTCCCGGCCAAGCAGGGAGGTCGCGACGTTTCCGGTGATCGCCACCATGGGAGTGGAGTCTAGATAGGCGTTTGCGATGCCGGTCACGAGGTTGGTCGCGCCGGGGCCCGAGGTTGCAATCACAACGCCGGGCTTTCCGGTTACGCGGGCGTATCCGTCCGCGGCGTGGGAGGCACCCTGTTCGTGTGCGGCGATGATATGACGGATTCGTTCACTGTTTTTATACAGCTCGTCGTAGATGTTGAGCACCGCGCCGCCGGGATAACCAAATACGGTATCGGCGTCCTGTTCGAGCAATGTTTCGATGATGATCTGCGCGCCTGTCATTTTCATATGTTTCACCCTTTCTATTGTGTGCGGATAATAAAAAAACCTGTGGTGAGTTTCACCACAGGTTGGATAGCCAAACTACATCAAAAACAAATTTGACAGCTCCTGTTTTCGGCGAAACCCAAATAAGCATTATCAATGACGACCAGTACGACCAGTACTAGGCTGATAATGCCGCAAATAATGACGATGGAGCTGTTATAAAGATGATGTAACATTTTGGGGTTCCTCCTGATTCCAGAATATAAAAAATCCTGCAACGGCTATTCCGCTGCAGGACGGTATGGCGAATCCAACTCAACCATGCGTTTTGTTAGCGGCATAACCCAAACAGACATTACCAATGACGACTAGTACGACCAGCCCGATAATGCCGCTAATAATCGTGTTCAGGTTAAACACACTCAGTAACATGGCAGTTTCTCCTTGCGAATTTTTTATCAGTATAACACATTGCTACCTTTGTGTCAATACTTTTTTCCAATCAATTTAATTTTGGCAATCGCCCGGGTGACACGCCGACCTCTTTTTTAAAAGTTCGGATAAAGTTGGAATAATCGTTAAAGCCGGAATTACTGCAAGCGTCCTTCACGCTGGCGCCTCCGTATAACAGACGTTTTGCCTCGGCGATCCGGCGCAGGATGATATAGCGGTTGACCGTCATGCAGGTCTGCGCTTTAAATATTTTACATAAATATTTTTCATGAATGAACAAAGATTGAGCGATCTCTTTGATTGTAAAATCGCGGTCGATGTTCTTTTCAATGTATTGGATCGCTTTATCCGACCATGTGGTGGGAGCGCTGGTGGGGAACCTGATCTCCGCGCTTTCGTCAAACAACTCGCCCACAAACAGCAAAATTTCCAGCAGCTTGATGATCCGCTTTAAATCCATGCCATAGCCCTTGATCCGTCTGTATTGGTTAAGCAGGCGGATATATTTTTTATGCTGCTTCTCATTGAGATGCACACGGTGGGGCTGCTTCGTCCCGATATCCTGCAGCCATTCCAGCGGCTGCTGGTCGATAAACGGCATACTGTTGAGTTCCGCTATGATTTTGGGGTCAAAATTGATAACACACCTGTCATACACCACATCCAAATTTACCACGGCTTTATGTACCTGCGTGTTTGGGATGACAAACAGATCATGCGGTTCAACCTGATAATAAAGGTTGTTGATAAAAAACCCCTGGCCGCCGCTGATGTTATAGTAAATTTCAAACTGCGGATGCAGGTGGGGAACAGATAAATGATTCTCGCTGCCTACATTGTGTGTTACGATGATCGGAAAGTTCAAAGCCTGAAACAAGACCTGCTTATCCATATGCTA
>CABSMD010000352.1 GCA_902478725.1 uncultured Clostridia bacterium | reverse complement strand
TGGAGGTAGAAACGCCGGTACTGCACGGCATTGCCGGAGGCGCAGCGGCCAGACCGTTTATTACGCATCATAATACGCTTGATATCGATCTGTATCTTCGTATCGCTCTGGAGCTTCATTTAAAACGTCTGATTGTCGGGGGCTTCGACAAGGTATACGAAATCGGGCGCGTCTTTCGGAACGAGGGCATGGATCCGAAGCATAATCCGGAATTTACGCTGCTGGAGTTGTATCAGGCCTATACGGATTACAACGGGATGATGGAGCTTACGGAGGGCTTGATCCGGCACGTTTCAAAAGCGGTAAACGGGACGGGAAAAATTCCGTTCGGGGACGAGATCATCGATCTGGACAAGCCATTCCGGCGGATTTCCATGAGCGATGCGGTACTGGAATATGCCGGCGTGGATTTTAAAGAGATTAAAACGACGGAAGAGGCGCGCAGGCTTGCCAAGGAGCATCACATCGAATTTGAAGACCGGCACGGGATCGGAGATATTCTGAATCTGTTTTTCGAAGAATATGCGGAAAAACATCTGATTCAGCCGACCTTTGTTACGAACCATCCTGTCGATATTTCTCCTCTGGCAAAGCGCATGCCGGAAAATCCCGGGTATACGGAGCGGTTTGAATTGTTTATTGTCGGAAGCGAGCATGCGAACGCATTTTCTGAGCTCAACGATCCCATAGACCAACGAGAGCGCTTTGAACGTCAGGCGGCGCTGAAGGCGGCGGGCGACGAGGAAGCAAACGACATTGACAGCGATTTCCTGAACGCGCTGGAAATCGGCATGCCTCCAACCGGCGGCATGGGCATGGGGATTGATCGGCTGGTCATGCTGCTTACGAATACCCGCTCGATCCGGGATGTTCTGCTGTTCCCGACAATGAAACCCTTGAATGGTGTAAAGGACGAAAATGGTGTAAGCAAAACCGTGTCCGAAGCACCGAAAACAGAGCCGGAAAAGATCGATTTCTCTAAAGTGGAAATCGAGCCGCTGTTCGAGGATTTTGTGGATTTTGAGACTTTCTCCAAGTCTGATTTCAGAGCAGTCAAGGTGCTTGCCTGCGAAGCAGTGCCGAAGTCCAAGAAGCTTCTGAAATTCACGCTGGACGATGGAACAGGCGAAAATAGAACGATTTTAAGCGGTATTCACGCCTATTACGAGCCGGAGGAGCTTGTCGGTAAGACGTGTATTGCAATCGTAAACCTGCCGCCAAGACCAATGATGGGGATTGACTCCTGCGGTATGCTGATTTCCGCCGTACACCACGAGGAGGGCGAAGAAAAGCTCCATCTTTTGATGGTGGACGACCACATTCCGGCAGGCGCAAAGCTCTACTAAGATGTACCGTTTTGCCCGTGAAAACGGGATGTACTTCATAGCCGGAAAAAGCCCAGAAAGTACACTACTACATCAAAATTTACATCATTTTATGCAGGAAAGTGTGCAGAGGCAGAAAATCGCATAATGAACGGAATAATTGGGCAGTCCCATAATGAACAGCACCCCAAATGTTGGACAGTATGATATACTGAATAACAAGTGGGGTGCTTAACTATGGAAATACGGAATATGCAAATTGATGACTATGATAGCGTATATGCCATTTGGCTTAGTTGTCCCGGCATGGGGTTGAATAACTTGGATGATTCACGAGAGGGAATTGCAAAATATCTTTCTCGGAATCCTAATACCTGTTTTGTTGCTGTGGAACAGGATTGCATCATTGGTGCAATCCTCACCGGTCACGATGGTCGTCGAGGCTATATCAGTCACACAGCAGTATCTCCCGCCCATCAGCGGAAAGGTGTTGGCACACAACTGGTAGAAGCTGCTCTAAATGCTTTAAAGCAGCAAGGTATTAATAAAGTCGGTTTGGTTGCTTTTGCCCATAACGAAAAAGGCAACGCTTTTTGGGAAAGTATGGGTTTTACTCAGCGTACTGATTTGATATATCGAAATCGCACCCTTGTAGACATAGTGCGCATTGATACTTAATATTTTTAAATGCGTGGGCAGTCTCTTATTGGGATTGTCCATTCTCAAACAGGTAGTATATCAATGAAAGTTTGGAGGAATGACGATGGAATATAGATGTAAAGTAACTGTACAGGATAAAAAGTTGTTTCCTGAGCTTCAGGAACAGTATTGTGCCGTCCCAGACAGCGGCAAATGTCCTTGCTATAATGTGGGTGACGAGTTTATTTTCTATCGTAATGACGAACGGAGGGAACATTAGTCAAGTCAGGAATACCGGACGAAGGCTGTTTGCAGTCTCCCGGAACAGCGCATTGCGGTAGTAAAGGAGTTCCATTTTGTTCAGAGGCGTGGGACGCAATCAGCAGATACATATATACGGCGCTTCAAAGCGGAAGCATTATGCACGGCTGGACAAATGATGACCGGGTGATGATTGCTTGCTGTAACGATGGGACAAGACCTGTTATTTTCAAAATCGAGAGACTGGATTGCGAGTAAGAGCTAAGTGACATTTGATTGAATTGCCATATTGCCCTTTGAGAGATCAAATTTTCTCCCAAAAGGCTTTTTCTTTTGCTCATTCGCAAACTACGAAAAAAT
>CABSMD010000351.1 GCA_902478725.1 uncultured Clostridia bacterium | reverse complement strand
GTTTTCCGAAAAATTATAGATCCGGTCAGGCGCAAAATAGGCCTCCAGGCTGGAGTTGCCGGCAAATGTCCAACACACGCCGTCCTTCCCCTGATCCTTGACGAACGGTATCCGCCCATCCTCACGTGCGTCGTATTTGGCCGGAAGACTTTCATTCTTCGTTGCCTCCATGGCATAATTCGGCGATACGACTGTGTACATGGGCGGTATGTAGCCTTCCTCTGAATCCTCCTGCCGTTGGGAAACCTGGGATGTTTCTATCACAATCTCCGGGCCGTCGTCATCCTGCGCGACTACAGGCACGGAAACGGTAAACAGCAGTAAAAATGACAAAATTAGCGGTAATAAGCTTCTTTTCATTCCTGCTCTCCTCTCATTTACTATATCATTTAGATTGTATCACAACCCATTCCATAATACAATCAATTTCTCACCTTTTCCACCTGAAACCGATCCTTGAGGCGGAGTACGATAGCGTCAGGCTCCTGTTCCAAAATCGCCGGGTCAGGGGTAATTTTCTTAACCTTTGAATCTTTCAGATAGCCCCGCATCCCACCAGTCATCCCCCAGTCGCTTTGCGTCAGGTTATAAAAATGCTCGTTATGGGAAACGCTTGGCGTCATATAACACCATTTTGCGTCCAGCAATAGTACACTGTGGCGGCTCAGATCCTCTCCCTCCAGTGCTGATGCCATGTTTTTCAGTATGGTATAATCGATCTGACTGACCGTCTTGATATCGTTCAGCTCGCTTATATTCACGACCATAAACAAAGTCAGGCAGATGCCGGCGATGACACACGCAACCCGCTTGGGAATCAGAGCAGTCAATGCCGACACCAAGCAGGCAAGACCGATAAACGCCGGATAAGCGCTGCGAAACGGCAGACTGATCTGATCCAGCAGGAAAAATGGCAGATAAGGAACGATAAAGAAGGCCAATCCCGTTAGAAAAAGCTTTATAGACGATTTTGCTTTTTCTTGCCGGCTGCAAAGCCAACCAAAAAACACCGCGGCCGCCAAAATCAGTATAAGGAATAAAATCCCCCAGATGTTTGAGGAAAGAAATTCTATCCCCCTCAAAAACCCATTTTTCAGCAGCGGCACCGTTCCACGGTACCAGCATACTGCCATCTCGCGAAACACCCGAAACGTGTGGATAAAAAAATTAGAGCCGACCAACTGCGATCTGCCTGCATTTACGCCGCCACTTGAGAATAGGATATAATAAATGCCCACCAGCGCCAGATTAACACAGGGAAAGATAAAATACCTCTTTGGGCAATGCAGGTGATAGATAAAGAACAAGGATAAAAAGAAGCTCAGGGCAATTACCTGTTCATAGAATAAAAAGGACAGCAGGTTACACAAGCCAAATAACAGCCAATGCATCCTCCGCTTCTTTTGAGACAGGAACCACAGCCCCACCGCCATGAGGAACATCGAGATCACAATCCGGGTCGCGGCGGCCAGCCAATAGGTTGCCTCCAGTCCCAACGGGAAGAAGAGACAGACCAGCACCAGTGCGGGGGCAATGGAATAGCCGATTTTCTGAAACAGCTTTGCCAAAAGATAAACCGTAAAAAACTGCATAGCGGTTATCAGCAGAAGCAGCAAAAAGGTGTGATTTTCAAAATAAGACCAGACGTAGATATCCAAAAACGAGGCAAGCGGCCGTACGCGGTAGTTTTGAATGCCGAAGAACAGATACGATTTATCATAATACGGATAGCTCATATACATGATGTGGTCGTCCAGCAGGGGATGATAACGCAATCCCAAAAAGGCATATTTGCATAACAATAAAAAAGCGGTCAACCCCCAAAATATCCTGTTGTGTTTCATAGCTGCACCCCATTCCTGTTTTCGGCTCATAATCATACCATACCGGCCTGGTAAAAGCAAGCTATAAGGAACCCTTATCCATATTTTAATAGTGAGAAATGATTGTAAGTCAAAAAATTTTGTGATATGATATAAAAAACCATAACAATAGAAAGGCGGATGAAAGCATTGGGGCATATTCTTTATCTGGTCATCCCTTGTTATAACGAAGAGGAGGTTTTATATGAAACCGCGTCGCAGCTGCTTGCCCTGACCGATTCGATGATTGGGGAAAACCTGATCAGCCCGGATAGCAAGATTGCATTTGTGGACGACGGCAGTAAGGATAAGACCTGGCAGATCATAGAAGAACTATCCAAGCAGCATGGCCGGGTCACCGGAATCAAACTGGCTAAAAATGCCGGGCACCAAAACGCGTTGCTGGCTGGTATGATGACGGTGCGTGAAAGGGCGGACATCATCGTCTCGGCAGACGCCGACCTGCAGGATGATATCAGCATCATCCGTGATTTTGTGATACAGTATAACAACGGAAACGACGTTGTTTACGGTGTGCGCAGCAGCCGGGACACCGACTCGTTTTTTAAGCGCAATACAGCACTCCTTTTTTATAAAATGATGCGTGCATTGGGAGTAGATATCGTCTATAACCATGCCGATTACCGGCTGATGAGTCGCCGGGCGGTCGACGCGCTGTCAGAGTTTAACGAGGTAAACCTCTTTTTGCGCGGGCTGGTACCGGT
>CABSMD010000350.1 GCA_902478725.1 uncultured Clostridia bacterium | reverse complement strand
ATATCACCCTGCCCAGCCTGATTCCGACCATGGTTATCATGGGATTACTGGCTGTTGGTCAGATTTTCCGCGGCGACTTCGGTTTGTTCTATCAGTTGGTTGGTAACAACGCGGTTATCCTGAAAGCTGCTGACATTTTGGATACTTTCATTTATCGTTCCTTGATGCAAACAAATGACTACGGTATGTCTTCGGCTGCAGGTTTGTATCAGTCCTGCTTGTGCTTTATCACAATTTTGATTGTTAACAAGATTGTTAAGATCATTGAGCCGGATTACACCCTGTTCTAATCGAAATTTGCAGAAAGGAGAGTTAATCGCATGAAGAGAAAGAATAAAATTTTCCAGGCGGACTTGGCCGCATTTAAACTGCTGGGTTATGTGCTGGTTTTCATCTGGGGCATGCTTTGCTTCCTTCCGTTTTTGCTGGTTGTTATGAACTCCTTCACTTCGGAAGCGAACATTATGCGCAACGGTTACTCTTTCTGGCCGGGTGAATGGACGCTGGAAGCGTACAAAACCTGTTTGGAAAATCCGGAAAGAATCGGTTTTGCCTATCGTAACACCATTATCGCTACCATTGTTGGTACTGTCCTTTCCGTGCTGATGTCTACTATGACCGGTTACGTTCTGCACAGAAAAGACTTTCCGTGGAGAAACGGCTTCTCCTTCTTCTTCTACTTCACGACTTTGTTCAACGGTGGTCTGGTTCCGTGGTATCTGATGTGTACCCGTTATCTGGGCTTTAAGAACAACTATCTGGCGCTGGTTGTGCCGATGCTGTTCTCCGTTTGGCAGATGATTTTGGCGAAGAACTTTATGAAGGGCGGTATTCCTTTCGAGATTATCGAGTCTGCGAAAGTTGACGGTGCCAACGACTTCACCATTTATTGGAAACTGGTTATTCCGCTGGCGAAGCCTTTGATCGCAACCTTGAGCCTGTTCGCAGCGCTGACTTTCTGGAACGACTGGTACAACTGTATGTTGTTCATGAACAAGAACAACATGAAGAACCTGCAATACTTCCTGCATGAGATGCTGTCCAGTATCCAGGCGTTGCAGGAACTGGTATCCATGGGTAAAGTAAACCTGTTGAACGAGGAATCTGCGAACCTGCCGCAGCAGTCCATGAAGATGGCAATGACCTGTATCACCACTGGTCCGATCCTGCTGCTCTATCCGTTCGTTCAGAAGTACTTTGTAAAAGGTTTGACGATCGGTGCTGTAAAGGGTTAATCGATATTTTCACAAATTATGTGCTGCAAAAATCTCTGCGGAAAGTTCCGCAGAGATTTTTTGTTTCGTAAAAACATGGGTATCCTCAGAAAAATAAAAACTTCTGGGAAGGATATAAGCGGAAGAATGGACTTATTAGGATAGCGTTTTCATTACTGATTTATTTTTCATTGGATAAGCAGTTGTTTCCGCGCTTATTACAGAATAGTATGTTGTTTTTAGTCGGCAATATTTGGTGGAAGGCAGAAAAGCATAGGTAGAATTTATTGAAAAAATAAAAAATGGCAGTTGGAAACATACATAAAAGAGTGAATTTATGGGGTTGACAAAGAAAAGCTTTTTGGCACGCTTGACGGAGAGTAATTGTGAGGATTCATCCACCGGAGTGAGTGCAGATAATGAATTAGCCCCCATCATATAAAAAGGATACGGAAAAACGGCCGCAAAATAGGCGGCCGTTTTTGTTCTTCTGTCCTAAAAAATTCTGTTGAGGCGTACCGGTCAAACACCGTAATAGATTACAAATTTCTTTTCATCCGCCGCACGCTGCAGACAGCGATAGAGTTCTTGTAAAGATGGGGATTTGGGAAAAAGGATCGTTCGCTACGATCCGGTTAAAATGACGGATTGTTTGTGATGAGATTAAGGTGATGTCATATCTGGATAACCCCATGACAGGACGAGCCAAGCAGCCAGTAAGTGGGAAATGAGTCAAGCGCTTCGGCTCACAAATTCAGCAAATTGTCATCTGTGCAGATACAGCCATATCGCTGTAGTTCATAGGTTTCGCATAATCTGGTTGGGATGACACAGGGAAGAATAGCAAATTCGGCGATACGAGACATGAAAAGGCCTCCTTTTCAAAGGTTATCGGACACAGTGTAAAAATAGATGTAGTAGATTGATCTGTAAAAAAATAGTATAGAAATGTTGGTAAAAAGATATCCGGGTTATTTGCTAAAATTAGTATTTAAAATCCAATCCCATAAATTTCTCGGTTCGATCTCTATTATTTTCATACAGTTCTTTTCGAATGGTTATCAAACTTAAATTATGATAACCTAATTTATAGTACAGGTTTAATGCCGCAGCATTTTGCGGAACAACATCGAAGCAAACAGAGGTATATCCTTCGTGAGATTTTATGATCTCCTCAGCAATATGAATGGATTGAGTGGCAATCCCTTTGTTCCGATAAACTTTATCCACATAAATGTCCTCAATCCATGCCACATTTCTACCGCGATACCCGATGTGCAGAAAGCCTACAACAATTTCTTTATATTGAATTATGTATAATTCATGGGAATTTTGCAGCCAGTTTTCTAAAGTTTTTTCCGCTTTCATATCATTTGC
>CABSMD010000349.1 GCA_902478725.1 uncultured Clostridia bacterium | reverse complement strand
AATAGCTCTCGACCATCTCCCTTTGGTTCATTATACTTGAAGACTCGCCGCGCTTTTTTTCCTCGTCCGAGAGACGGTAATAGGTATCGGCAAGTCTGAGCTGGGTCCCCAACAGCTTTCCTCCTTTCCGGATTGGGACCGCCCGTACATGGTGATATTATACCACCGGCCTGTCCGGGCGGTCAAAGCTGTGGATACTGCCAGCAGAGGTAACGATTTCCTCCACCACAGCCTGTTTTGCGGTTCTATTTCCCGTGAACACCCGCTCGACAACGTAGACTACACCGCCAAGCTCATGCAGGCAGCTGTCCTCATACACGGTGTTTGCGGGATTGGCCGCGTTTCTTTGCCTTCTCGCCGCGCTGTGCTGCATACGCTTCACCTCCATGCTTCAAGTGTTCCCGCTTTTGCTGTCAGGTAGTACTCTCCTACTCAGACATAGCGATTTAGGTTTACTGTTTGTCCGCCGTATTTGCCACGCGCCCCGGCGGTAAGGGGATACAGCGAGCCGCCTCTGGCGAGGCTGTCATAGCTCTGCATGTGCCGATTACCGTACACCGCAGGGCTGCCCCCAAGTTGCAACGCGGCTTGCCAAAGCCTTTTTGGGGGCCGCGTTCATCACTCAGGCTTACGCCGTCTTCGCGCCGCGCCCCGCGTCGCTGACCGTCTCCGGTCACGCAGGTTCTGTGCTCGCTGTACCGTGTATTAAGTTGTCCAAGGCTGTCAAAACAGATTAGATTATGATTAACAATTCCCTTTATCGTCCACAGCCTGCAGTCTTTTTCCATACAATGGTTAAGAATTTCCATGATCATGAACAGATTCCTTCCGAGACGGGAAAGCTCAGAACAAATGATAATATCACCCGCATGAACACTTTCCAGGAGGAGTCCAAGCTTACGCTTATCATAATGCTTTGTCCCGCTTATGGTTTCCTCAATCCATCCGTCAATGTGTATACTCTCCTTCTCACAGAACTTGTTGATTTCAAACCTCTGATTTTCAACAGTCTGTTTGTCGCTGCTGACTCTTATGTATTATGAAGGTCTGTGGAAACTGTTACAACCGCACATATGACCTGCCTGTCCGAAGAAGAACAAAAACAATTTGAAAACTATTGCAAGCGCCTGCTTGCTGCTGCAGAAAAATTGACAAATAACAATAGAACGTTTCAGAACCCGAGAGGGACACTACCCGGAGCGTGTACTGGCAGATAAGATCTACCGCAACCGTGAGAATCTCAGTTACTGCAAGCTGCATGGGATTCGCCTCAGCGGTCCGGCTTTGGGAAGACCCAAGAAGGATGAACGGCGTGACAGGAAACAGACTTATCTCGACCAAAACGAGCGCATTGAAGTCGAGCGGCAGTTCAGTCTTGCCAAGCGAAGATGCAATCTTGGAAAGGCTAAAACAAAAACTGGAAGAAACCATAGGTTTCACACTTGCCATGTCGATTGTGGTGCTGAATCTCAGAAAAATTCAGAATACACTTTCGCGCTGTTAGCGGTCAGCCGAAACGGCCATTACGGGCTCAACTGAAACAGCCAATTTGAGATCAAACGCTTTAGCCAATTCGGCAGGACGGAAGTTCATTTCGCATAGGCCTTCACCCCTGTCAAGGCAACCCGTAGGGCGCATTATGCGGCCTTGACAGAGGTTGAGGCGCTATGCATTTTGGTAAGTAAGAGCTGTGCGTGCACATCTCTTATGACACATGAGCTATTCTGTGGCTATACTGATTGGACTAACATTGGTCGCTTTTAGTGAACCCGTGATGGCTTTCTTTGCCGAACCCGAACAGCGCCTGTTTTTTCGGCTTTTCTGTGAACTCTGGAGGCCTCAAAGATTGCTATTTATTCAGTAGATATTACTTATAACATCTGGCATCAATAAGTGAAGCGCTTTCTCTGTTACTGATACTAAACAAACAGGGTACACGTCAGAATATCGGCGTGTACCCTGTTTTACTCATGGTTGAATAATCATTATAGAAGATTGGCTTCAGCGTTTTCAAGTTCCCCTACATCCCACAGCAAACGGCTGGCGATATACTTATCCCGGATGTCCTTTGTCATGGTAAAAGTAGTACGGATGGCATCCTCACTATACCCGAGATAGCCCGGATCCGTGGGAGCACCCATGGCGGTCATCATGTTATAAACTTCCTCATATTTGGGGAGCTTATCCACCACCGCCATTATTTCATCCCACTTCTCAATTATGACTTCAAGGCGTTTCGCGTGTTTTTCCGGATCGTATTTTCCTTCCCGCTTCTCGCCTTCGACCATCGCATAAGCGCCGGGGCCAATGAATTTAACCAGCTTTTCGTTCCATTCCTCCGGATTGAAGGCCTGTACATAGGCAAGCGCCTTTTCTCTGTCCGGTTTTACCGTCCTTATATAGTCGTACACCTTGAGACTCAGCAGTGTGCCGATGCCGCACTGTATGCCGTGCAGGTCGGCCTTCGCACCCTCAAAGGCCAACGAACGCATATCCCATATATGAGAGAAATAGTGCTCCATGCCGGATGCGGGGCGCGACAGCCCGGCATACTTCATCGCCATTCCGGCAATCACCATGCCCTCCATGACGGCTTTTACCGC
>CABSMD010000348.1 GCA_902478725.1 uncultured Clostridia bacterium | reverse complement strand
GCAGCAAGGCATATTTGTTTGCATTTTTCGCTCAGGCACAAAAGATTGCGTAGAACTAACTCAGGAACTTTTAAGAATAAACCTGACATAATAGACATAATATTAGAAACAGCCAAGCTTGATTCCGGTTTATACAACCGAAATGAGATGAGATACCCACCAATGGCTTCACTGGTGGGTTTTATGCTTTTAGACCGCCAGAATGTAGTTGCAGACCGTGACATCCAAACGCCAATGGGACAGATGGAATACACTCACGGCCATCAGAGCCAGTCGGTTGTACGCGGTGGGAAGATTGTGCTCCTGGGCAAACTTGCGGTTGAATCCGCGCAGATAGTATATCCCATCTATCTGATCGTGATTCAACTTCCTGCCGTTGGATGCGAAGCGCACTTCCAGCTCGCGGATCAGCTGTGCCTTAAACGCCGGGTCGCGGATGGCGTTCAGGTAATACAGATAGGCCCGCTTGGCTTGGCAGGCGCGCAGATGGTGCAGATCGATCTTATTGTTCAACTCGGTTTTATCGAAGATGTATTCACCAGGGTACTTGCCCGTGAAATAGTCGCACACAAAATCCAAATCGGAAGGGAGAATGCGCTGATTCTGAACCTTACCGCCTTTGCCCCTGACGCAGACGCACAGATGGCCGGACTCGTCCTCTACCAGGCTGCCGCCGCAAAGGCGGTGATATTCCAGGCGGCGGAGCCCTACGCGCGACGCAAAGTCGTACAACCGAGGGGATGCCTCTCGCTGGGCATCCTTGCGGCTATCCGACGCCTTAATCCCGCGGCTGCGGGTGTTTTGAGCCACATGTCTGACGGGCTTTTGGATCGTATCCATAGCAACATTCCAGATCCGGCAGACCGCCGCCAGATAGGTGTGGATCGTACCGGCGGAATACCCTTTTTCGATCAGAAAATCGGCATAATCCTGTATGTGCGGCTTGCAGTCATCAAAGTGCCGGCAATGGTAGTTTCCCTTGCACCAATTCCCGAATTTGATGGCGTGGTCCTTATACTGCCGTTCGCTTTTTTCGTAATCCTGACAACTTCTGCGGGATTGCCGCTTTCGTCCTTTCCCGGAGACTTCAGATATTTTGCTTTATTGTATGCGTGGGTGGATATTTCATGTATCAAGCTTGCCATGTAGTTCAGTCCTTTCAATGATGAGATGCCTGTTTGCCATTGGCAAACAAGCCCAGCCTTGCGCTTGTTAAATGCGTTACATATTTTTTTGTCATCGGGAAGAGTAAGGCTCAAATTTGGATGAACCAAACTCTTTCCGAAGGGGAATATAGAAACCCAGATACAAGCGGCTAACCAGACCACTTATACCCCTTAGCTGGTTATTTTCCGCCGTCGCGGCAAATAACCAGCTGCAGATACCCGACATCCAAAGCAGGTTCCAATGTCGGAAGACGTCCCGGAATATGCGGTTCCGAGGTTTGAAAGCGGGTTTCTGCTGGAAAATGCGATATACTGTTCTCCTTTACTAACGGATAAGCAAACCGGTCGCAAGCGACAATCATCCACAAGTCCCGAGGACTTGCTCGGCGAGGGTGGCTGGTCCCCGCCGCTGAGCGTTGTGTTCTCCTGACAATCACCCAAACAGGGAGTGTTTCGTCTCTTTACCCGTACTGACCCGCAGCCACGCGAATCAGGCACCATCACACGGGGTGCAGCGTGACACACTAAGCAGTGCCGAGCTTTTACAGCGTGACATGGGTTACAGCTGATTCCATGTCGATTTAAGAGAGATGCGATATATAAAAAATCGACAGGGGGCAATAGGCCTCCTGTCGATGTATTTTCTGTGTTCGCCCGCATGAGCGGGCACATTGTAATTCTCTTTGATGATCATTGTTCTGAGTCCAAATGAATCAGAATTAAACTCTATGGATAATAAAAAAGTCGAAGCAACTATGGATAGACATAGTACACCTCGACGCAAACAAAAAAGAAAAGAAACAAATCGGCAAAAACGCGCGATTGATTGAAACAATCCGGGATAGCTTAAATCCCAAGCAAATAGAAACTGTATGATTGTATTGTAGCATTTTTGATTCGAAAAAGCAATAGAAAAGTTGCAAATAATAAATATTTTTTCGAAAAACCCGTACATTGTATCGAGTATTGTTCCGTTAACGGAACAATGCGGATAAAAACAGGGAGCCGGATTTTCCCGGCTCCCTGATTGGGTTCTATGACTTACGCCGCGTCGGGCGGGAGGGCGATGCCCTGTTCGTCCTTTGGTGTGTATTCACCACAAAAACTGTGATTTTTAACTGGAATTTTCACGAAAAAAGTCTGAATTCCAATTTTCCCAGTTATCGCAAGGAAAACGGAGTTTCTTCAAGTTGAAAAAATTCTGTCTCGTGCGGTTCTACTCGAAAAAAGTGTGGCGTCAATTTTTCTCAGAAGTGGGTGTGGCATGATCGAAGGGGTGATTTCGACTTTTTGAAAGTTTGAACTGAGAAGCGAGGTTGATACGGATTTGACTTTTTTAAAATCAGAATAGGCGGAAATGGTAATGTTACCGCCTGCAAAGACGGATATGCCATTAAAAGGAGATACTGTTATCGAAAATGATGTTTGGATTGGGCA
>CABSMD010000347.1 GCA_902478725.1 uncultured Clostridia bacterium | reverse complement strand
CCGTTACAATCAATGGCGCACCCATCGAAGTAGAGACCACCCCTGCCATAACGGCGGAAAAGGTCATGACCGTACCGATCGAAAGGTCAATCCCGCCGGTAATAATAACGAAGGTTACACCAATTGCCAAAACGCCATTGACACAGGTGGATAGCAGGATAGAAACCAGATTGTCTGCCGTAAAAAAGTACCGGTTTGCAATAGAAAAGAAAATCACCATCAAAATCAAAGTGCCGAATGCAAAAAATTTCTGTGCGGCAGGAGACGCCAAAAGGCTTTTTACGCCGCCCTGTTCCCTGTTCCTTTGCATTGTATTCATCTCCCTTGTATATTTTTAGTTTCTTAAAGTCGCATACTTCATAATTTTTTCCTGATCGGCCTCGGCGATATCAAGGATATTGGTGATCCTGCCCTCGCACATCACCACCACCCTGTCGCTCAAGCGCAAAACCTCCGGCAGCTCGGAGGAGATCATAATAATCGATTTCCCTTCCGCCGCCAGCTCCTTTAGCAGCTTATAAATCTCGCTTTTCGCGCCGACATCAATCCCGCGCGTCGGCTCGTCAAAGATCAGGATATCACAATCACGCAGCAACCATTTGGCAATGACTACCTTTTGTTGGTTCCCGCCGGAAAGGTTCTTGACCTCCTGGTGGATGGAGGGAGTTTTGATACCTAGCTTTTCTACATATTCCTTTGCGGTTTTGGCACTCTTTTTCTTATCGACCACGCCAAACTTTTGAAATTTTTCATAGGTCGCAAGCAGGGTATTGTCCTCTACATCCATTCCGACAGCAAGACCATACCGTTTACGGTCTTCTGACAGATACCCGATGCCGTTTTTAACTGCATCGTAGGGCGACTTAATCTGTACAAGCCGTCCGTTTCTATAAATTTCACCGGAATCGTATCTGTCCGCCCCGAACAGGGCGCGTGCCACCTCCGTCCGGCCTGCCCCCATCAGGCCGGCAAAGCCAAGAATCTCGCCTTTGCGCAGTGTAAAGCTGACATCCTGGATCATCTTTCCACTGGAGAGGTTTTTTACCTCCAGCACCGCCTCGTCTGAGGTGACCTCACTCTTCTCCTTTGGCGGCTCGTAAATGGTTCGTCCGACCATCATGCTGATGATCTCATCCATATTGGTATCACTCGTTTTCTTCGTATCGACATAACTGCCGTCACGCATAACCGTAATCCGATCCGATATTTCAAACAGCTCCTCCATACGGTGGGAGATGTACACGATTCCAACGCCCTGCTTTTTTAAATGCTCTATCATATGAAAAAGCTCTTCAATCTCAGAGGCGGTCAGGGCGGCGGTTGGCTCATCCATAATCAGAATTTTTGATTGAAAGGACAATGCCTTAGAAATTTCAACCATTTGCTGCTTCGCCACTGTGATGTCCGCAACACGCACTCTGGGGTCAAGGTCCAGATGAAGCTGGTCAAAGATTTCTTGGGCCATCCGATTGATTTTTCTGTCATCTACATAAAGACCATGTGCCAGTGTCGCCTCCCGCCCAATATAGATATTCTGCGCGGCGGTCAAGTGAGGCATCAAATTCAACTCCTGGTGTATGATTGAGATACCTAAATCCTGTGCGTCTTTGGGGTTCGTAAAATGTACCTCCCGGCCCATGTACTCCACTGTTCCGTCGTCTTTGCTGTAAACGCCGGTCAATATTTTCATCAAGGTGGATTTCCCCGCCCCGTTTTCCCCGATCAGAGCGTGTACCTCCCCGCTTTTTAGGTCAAACTGGCAGTCTTTTAACGCATGTACGCCAGGAAACCATTTTTCAATGCCCGTCATTTTAAGAATTGTCTCACCCATTATCCAATCACCTCTGTATAACTTAACGGCAAAAAATAGTATAACATGAAAAATAGAAAAACCAGATTAAAAAATTTATTTATTTTGTTTGTAAAATTACGCTCTTTACAAATTTGTAGTATTGGCATTGGTATCCAAGCTTATACTGCCGGATTCGTTTGGATGCCATGTATTCCTATTTTTTTGAAATTCTTTTGGTGTCAATCCGGTCATTTTTTTAAAGATGACACTGAAATATTGTGCGTCGGGATAGCCGACCCGTTCGGCAACCTCATAGGTCATCAGGCTGGTTGTGCCAAGAAGTTCCTTGGCCTTCTGAATGCGGACTCCTGTTAAGTACTCCACAAATGTTTGTCCGGTTTCCACTTTAAAGATGTTGCTGAAATGGCTGGCGTTGATACTGAGGTACCGGCACAAAGCGGACAGTGATATGGCTGGATCATTGTAATGGGTATGAATATACCCAATTGCACGGTCTGCGAGAAGTTTTTGAGAGCCCCTGCGGCAATCGGTTACAAATGCAATCGCATCCACACAAAAATGGTCAAACCATTTGAGAAGTATGTCAAGACTTTCCTGCTCCTTACCCTGCGGCAGAGAATCCACTGTAAAGCATAGCCCCTCCTCCTGTCCAAGAACGTTTAGCTCCCGCACGATGGTATCGATAAAATGCTGTACATAAAAGTGGATTCGTTCTGCGTCCGGGTAAAAGCTATACATATCCTCCAGCATCGGCTTAACCGTTTCTTTCGCGACCTTTAAATTGCAATTTTT
>CABSMD010000346.1 GCA_902478725.1 uncultured Clostridia bacterium | reverse complement strand
AGCGTCTGGCTACGGACCAGAAGGCCGGGGGTTCGAATCCCTCACGGCGTACCACCGCGAACCTATTGATTTCAATGGGTTCGCGGTTTTTATTTTATCTCAGGATAAGCTTCATACACCTTTTTTCTAACGTTTTTCTAACATCTTTCATTCAGGCATTCTGTCAGCTTATCTGCAAGGCTTTGCTTTCTGGAGGTATCCAAATGCCCGTAGATATTGGCAGTCGTTTGAATGTCGCTGTGTCCCATCCATTCCTGTACGTCTTTCAGGCCGCAACCGTTATTCAGCAACAGACTGGCGCAACTATGACGGAGTTCATGGAATCGAATGTGTGGCATTCCATACCGTTCAAGCATTTTTGAAAAATGATGCGTCACATAGTCCGGAGCAAATGTGCGCCCATCGGGCCATTTGAAAACATAGTCATTCTTCTGGTAGGCCTTGCCGAACAAACGCTGGTTTTCTTCTTCCTCAGCTTTTGCTTTCAGAAAAATCTCCCGTGCTTCTTCTGTCATAGGAAAGCTTCGGCGGCTGCTTTGGGTTTTCGTCTTATCCTTTTCCACGGTGACAATCATCTTACAAACCGTGTGGCGAATCAGCACCATACCATTTTCAAAATCAATACTGTCCCACTTCAAGCCGAGAAGTTCGCTGCGCCGCAGTCCATAAAGCGCTGCGATCTTTACAAGCGGCTGTATCGGATCACCGTTCAGGGCTGTAATAAGCTGCTGCAGCTGCTCCGCACTATAGAAATGCGCTTCATGGCGTTCTCTGCGCGGCATTTCAACATATTGACAAGGGTTCGATGGAATCAGCCCATCTTTCACGCATTCCGCTAATGCCTGGCCCAAAATACCTTTATGGTGGCGCATGGTTTTAGAGGACAGTCCGCCCTTGCCATCTTTACGGCCGTTCCGATATTTCTCATCAAAATAAGTCTGAAGCACCTCTACCGTACAATCGCACAGTTTTAGCCTGTTCTCGTCAAAGTATGGAAGGATATGTGTTTCAGCCGTGTGCTGATAACTTCTGTATGTCACCTCATCTACTCGCCGCCTCATACGTGTAAGCCATCGCCGAACACAATCCGCCACAGTCATATCTGAACACACTACCGGATTTCGCTTTTCTTCTTCCGTCAGCTTCTCCCGCAGCATCTGTTCCGCCTTGCGTTTATTTCCTTTTTCAGGCAGGCCGGTAGATATCCATTTTTGTTTTCTCTTTCCGTTTTCGGTACTGTTGAGCACCATATAGTATTTGCCATTTTTTACTTGCAGACTCCCTGTCATAATAACTCCTTTCGACAGCGAAGATTGTCTGCTATTATGGATTGGCTACAGTATAGCGTGCTGACAGCACAAAGTCAATTAAGCACGCCTTTGGTATAATGATTTTTGTACCAATGCGCTTATAGCCTATCTGATGCGTATGGACAAGTTGATACACGGTATTTCGTCCAAGTCCCAGAGCCTTTGCAACTTGAGAAACCGTTAGGATATCGGAGTATTCTTTGAACACGTAATCCCCCCCTCAAAATATCGTGCCCTCACTGGGCAATATCTTAATATGAACAATCAAATAGGCAGGGTGCAAGCCCCGTCCTCTCAGGCTACCGCGCGCACAGTTCTGTACACGGCAGTTCAATCGCTTAAGTGCAACGGCTCGTATCGGGTGCGGATACTGTAGTATCCTGCCCGTACGAGCCGATCGTTCTTTATTAACTATGTTAGCACTGAATCTCCGGCCACGTCCCAACAGGCTTTCACATACCACCATCTGTAGAAAGAATATTTCGGTATGTCCAGCTTCATAAGATTCCGTATTCCCACTTTCGGAACTTCCCATTGTTTCCAGATGTAGGCTCGGAATCTCCGTGCTTTCCAGACGCCCTTACGCTGCTCTCGAACTCTTCACCAGTACCACAGCATATTGGACTAATGCGTTCCCTATCATGAAAAGCGAATGCTGCCATCGTGCAGCAGACCATATGCCACCTTGTAGCCTATGCCACCTAACATCTCTCTAAGTTGATCAACATTTACTACATCTGGATATCCGGCAAACACTCTCTTTCATATATTTATATCACCTCTTCTACATATTCTTCAGGAGCCATAATAACAAGAAAGAAATGCTCCTTGAGCGACTCAAAAAGCATTTCTTTCTTCACAGCATAAGAATACCACAGGATTTAGAGATAATTCAATCCCTCTGTACAGGTAAATTTACGGTAATACTTTCAGTAATTTTATGATACATCAGCAAACTTACTTCTTTTGCAATCTAAAAAGGAATAAGGCCGGTATCTAGAAGCGAGGTCACAATACGTATCTGTTATCATCAAGGCCTCTCAATGGAATTAACACGGCCCACCGGAGCACGGCGATAGTTTAGCAGCAGCCAATGGCTCTCGCTCCCAGCACTAATAGGTCGCTACATTGATTTCTTCTTGTTTGTTTTACATCCGCACAGACAGGCTGCTTCCGCGGTAGTCCTGCATTCATGCCGCTCACCCCTGCAGCCTTGCGCGGCATTTCGGACACTATGATTGCCATCCTGACATCTCCAATATGACAGTAACGGAACGCTGTATGATATGCTCCCCCTTGATGAAACAGTGAAAA
>CABSMD010000345.1 GCA_902478725.1 uncultured Clostridia bacterium | reverse complement strand
ACTGACCGAAAATCCGTTTTATCCATCACTTCGTACAAAGAAAGTACAGGGTTTAGATAATGTATTTGAAATGAGCGTCAATATGGACATACGGATATTGTGGCGGTATGAAAACGGCGTGATTATCCTGCTTTTGGACGTCGGGCACCACAAAGATATGTTAGGAATTTAATAAAATAAACAAGCGCTGAATGTGAGGGCGGAAGCAATGAAAAAGCTAATAAAAGTTGTATCGACTGTTGTGGCGCTGATTTTAGTTATTGCTTTTGGAATAACAACATATCAGTGTTATACGAAACAAAAAGAGATTGATAGTATATTTGTGCACAACTATCAGGAATTTGTTTATAATGTCAGAAACATGACGGTTGAAGGGATAGATGATAATGCGGTTAATAGCTATAAATCCGCAAATGCTGAGTATAGTGCAGTAATGTCAGCATTATTACCCTTGACATCATATAAGAAAAACGTGTACTTGGACGAGGTTATAGCTTATTTCTATCAATCATCAAATAATATTAGCACCATAACATTTACACCGGAGCTTTATGATAAACTATATGAATTGAGCGAAAATATGTACTCAGAGGTTGTTGCAGATGAAGCAAATAAAATGCTTGCAGAAATAGTCCAGTACGATTAAGGTGATTTTGTAATTATTTTAGCTATTAAAAATATTGCACGAAACAGCACTCATTCACTTGGGTGCTGTTTTTGCGTTTAAGGAGGAATTTTATTGAAACTAATCATAGCAGAAAAGCCGTCGGTTGCCTTTGCGATTGCAAAAGCGCTGAACATCAGGGTCAGCAAGGACGGATACATTGAAAATAAAGATTTTATCATAAGCTGGTGCGTGGGGCATTTGGTTGCCCTTGCCGAGCCGTCCGTGTATGATGAAAAATACGCGAAGTGGAACTATTCGGATTTGCCGATTATCCCGGCTGAATATCAGTACAAAATCTACGGCGGCAAGCAAAAGCAATTCAAGGTGGTAAAATCCTTAATGAACCGCAAGGATGTAACCGAGGTTGTCAACGCCTGCGACGCGGGACGCGAGGGCGAACTCATCTTCCGTCTGGTGTATACACAGGCGAATTGCAGAAAGCCGGTCAAGCGGCTGTGGATTTCATCAATGGAAGAAAGCGCAATCCGTGAGGGTTTTGAAAACCTTAAAAACGGCAGCGAATACGATAATCTATACCATTCCGCATTGTGCCGCCTATGGGCGGATTGGCTGGTGGGAATCAATGCTACAAGGCTGTTTTCCTTGCTTTATAGAAAGACCTTGAATATCGGCAGGGTGCAGACGCCGACGCTGGCGCTGCTTTGCGACAGGCACAACAAAATATCCTTTTTCAAAAAGGAAAAATACTTTACCGTTTCCCTTGACTTAGGCGGCGTAAAGGCGGAAACGGAGCGTATCGACAGTGAAGATATGGCAAAAGAAATTGCGGCGGCTTGCGGACATTCGCAGGCCGTTTGTGTTTCAGTCGAGAAAGAGCAAAAGGCAGAAAAACCGCCCAAACTCTTTGATTTGACCGCCCTGCAAAGGGCGGCAAACAGGCTGTACGGCTATACCGCAAAGCAAACGCTTGACTTGGCGCAATCCCTTTACGAAAAGAAATTGATTACCTATCCGAGGACAGACAGCCGGTATTTAACGGAGGATATGGCAAGAACGGTGTTAGAAGTCATTGCGTGCAGCCTGAAGCTGCCGCCCTTTGACAGCCTTTCGGATTTCCACGCAGATACCTTTTATCTGTTCAACAATGAAAAGGTGTCAGACCATCATGCCATTATCCCTACTGTGGAAATAGAGAAATCCAATCTTTCCGAGCTTCCGAATGGGGAAAAGAACATTTTACATCTTATTATCTGCCGTCTGCTTGCTTCATCGGCAAAGCCGTATGTGTATGAGAATACAACGGCAATATTTGAGTGCGGCGGCCATACCTTTACCGCAAAGGGGAAAAGCGTGATTGATTACGGGTTTAAGGCGATTGAAAAGCTGCTTGCTGTTTCATCAGAGAACGAGGGCAAAGATAACCAACCATTTAATTTTACCGAGGGACAGACATTTTCGGAGGTAAAGCCGGAACTTTGCGAAAAATACACCGCCCCACCAAAGCCCTACACCGAAGATACCTTGCTTTCCGCAATGGAAACGGCAGGGGTAAAGGAAACGACAGACGACGCAGCACTTTTGCTGCGCAAAAGCCGGTCTGACGACCGTCCGCCCATCTTGGCGGTGCCAGCAAAACGCAAAGGCTTGGGAACGCCCGCGACAAGGGCGGCGATTTTAGAAAAGCTGGTACAGACGGGCTTTGCCGAGCGCAAAGGCAAACAGATTTTGCCGACCAAAACCGGGACGCTGCTGATTTCCGTATTGCCCGATCCCCTCATTTCCCCGTCCCTTACTGCCGGATGGGAAAACGCCCTTGCCCTGATTTCCAAAGGGCAGGAAAGCCCGGAAGCGTTTATGCAGGGGATTGAAACCATGATTGCCGGGCTTGTGGAACGCTACAAGGCGTTTGACAGCAAAGGTAAAAATCCGTTCCAACAGGAAAGCGGTGCGGCAATATGAGCACAGACACAATAACGGGTACAGGCGTATTTGACGCATTTATCACCAACCTCGGAAAAT
>CABSMD010000344.1 GCA_902478725.1 uncultured Clostridia bacterium | reverse complement strand
GTATGGAGGGGATACAGGAAAAATCAAAGCGATCCAGTTGGTAGAACAACCGGATCGGGAAACCAGCTTTTACAGCATGAAAACTGGGTCTTTGGACTATCTTTTTGTGGATGGGGATGAAACCATTGCCGAAACCGGCGGCAGCATCCATTATGTATCGATGCCGAACCTGATTTATATTGGCATCAATGACAGTCGTACCCTGCTTTCCGATGTGCGATTTAGGCAGATGCTTGCAGCGTCTACAGACCGTGATGGCCTATTGGAGACAGCTTATTACGACAGGGCACAAGAAACAGCGATGCCGTTTCCTGCTTCCTGGGAGCAGTTGGCACCTTTGACGGTGGAATCCGATCAGGATTTTGAGCAGGTACAGTCTTTGTTGGCCCAGCTCGGTCTTGACAACCGAGACGATGAGGGGTACATTATAATGGGTACTCGGAGAGTATCGGTAGATATTTTGGTTAACAATGAAAACGAGGCCAAAATGCAGATTGCCGAAACTCTGCGGGAAATGCTGCGGTCAGTAGGGCTGGATGTGACAGTAACCGGAGTTCCGTTTGCTGAATACCAAACCAGAGTAACGGAGCGGCAGTATGACTTGTATATTGGCGAGGTAAAGCTTAAAAATAATTTGGATCTGACCTCGCTTTTTACGGTATTGACCCAGCAAACAGCTGAGGAGAATTTGCGGGTGCTGGAGGCTTATCGTCAATGGCGCCAAGGCACGGCAACGCTTCAAAGCTTTTTGGAGCTGTTTCAGACGTCGGTACCGTTGATTCCGGTTGGAACCCGTAATGGCGCGATCTATTACAACCGGGAAATTTATTATGATTTGAGCGCGACTGTCCAGGATGTGTTTTACAACATTCAGGATTGGTAGCGTAAAAATAAAGATTTCGCCCCCAGCGCGGGGCACCAGATACAAACAGCCGGTGCGGTTAGCGGTGCCGGCAGCATCAGTTAGGAGGGACTTGCGTGATTAAACTGGAGAATCATTTAGGAGCCACTCATATTTCGGAAGAGTACTTCGCCAATCTGGTTGGACGTGCGGCGTCAGAATGCTTTGGCGTTGCGGGTCTTGTCAGCACGACCCCTTATCAGGGATTTCGTACCATGATCGCCAAAGGCGACGTGCCGGATAAAGGGGTTAAAGTGCACATCACAGGAGGGCGGCTTGTGCTGGATCTTCACATTGTGGTGACTTATGGCGTAAATATTTCTGCCATTGTGCAAAGTATTATCCACAAGGTTCGTTACACAGTGGAGGACGCTACCGGTATGGAGGTGGCGAAGGTCAACGTGTATGTGGACGGTATGCGGGCGGAATAGCTTCCCGTTTTGGGGGAGTCCTTGAAGCTGCGCTTTTCAGACAGCGATTACGGGAGGTTATAAGAAAGTGATAAACGGTAGTCAACTGCGCGATGCATATATCTCAGCGGCTAATCATATTGTGGCCCGCCGGCAGGAAGTGGACGCGCTGAATGTTTTCCCAGTGCCGGATGGCGATACGGGTACCAATATGTCTATGACCATCAGTGCAGCGGTTCCTGAATTGAAACTGATGGAGAATCCTACCGTAGCGGCGGTGGCAAAAACAGCAGCTTCCGCTTTGTTACGGGGCGCCCGCGGAAATTCGGGTGTTATTTTATCCTTGCTGTTCCGCGGATTTTCCAAAGGTTTGGCGGGTAAAAAAGAAGCGGACGGTGCCGATTTTGCACAGGCTTTGACAATGGGGGTAGAGGCCGCCTACAAAGCTGTAATGAAGCCAACGGAAGGAACGATTCTGACCGTTTCCCGCATGGCGGCGGAACGGGCGAGGGTGATAGCCAAAACCAATACAGATCCTATTGCTGTTTGGGAGGAGATTGTCAAAGAAGCGGGAAACGCTTTGGAACAGACGCCGGAAATGCTTCCTGTCCTCAAAAAGGCGGGCGTGGTTGATGCCGGCGGAAAAGGCCTTCTGCTTGTATTTGAAGGAATGATCAGTGTTTTGCGTGACGGGGTTATGATGGAAGACACCCAGCCGCAAGACGATGGAAAAACAGAAACAGATGAGTTTCAGGACGCCATCGCCCGGTACGATGCGGATATTACTTTTACCTACTGTACGGAATTCATCGTACAGAAAAAAGAAGCGGATGCTGATTCTTTGAAACTGCGCGCTTATCTGGAATCCATCGGGGACAGCGTTGTAGTAGTGGATGATGAGGATATTATTAAGTGCCATGTGCATACCAATAATCCCGGTCAGGCGCTGGAAGAAGCGATTCGGTACGGGATGCTTTATAAAATGAAAATTGAAAATATGGAGGAGCAATTTGCTGCTCGGAAATCCCAGGCCGCAAAGGAAAATCCAAAAGAAGAGCCAATGGCTTATGTACCGGTAGATCCGGGAGTCCCCTATGGCATTGTGGCTGTGGCAGCGGGCGCGGGTCTGCAGGGCTTGTTTCATGATCTGGGAGCCGGCCAGGTGGTCAGCGGAGGGCAGACGATGAACCCATCCACCGAGGATATCCTCAAGGCAATCCATGCAACTCCGGCACAGACTGTTTTTGTTTTACCTAATAATAAAAATATCATCATGGCAGCAGAACAGGCTATTAAACTGGCTGACCGTAAGGTTTGCGTACTGCCTTCGCGTACCGTTCCTCAGGGCATTGCCGCGATG
>CABSMD010000343.1 GCA_902478725.1 uncultured Clostridia bacterium | reverse complement strand
GGCGAAAAATCATATCCAGTCGAAGCATCCTGATAATTACGATCCTGACGGACAAAACGGCTGGTCGATTTCAACGGGAGCATCTCCATACGGTGTAGGGCTTCCCCAGGGGGGAGGGGTGGACGGTTACGGTACGGGAGCGCTGATGGCTAAGAGCTTTTATGAGTATTATGACTTCACGCGGAACAAGGAGTTATTGGAGGATAAGCTTTATCCGGCAGTTTTGGGGGCGGCAAGCTTCATGTCCCGCATTATGGAACCGTATGGAGACCTGCTTTTGGCTACGCCCTCTACCTCTCCCGAGCAAACACATGCCGGCCAAAGCAATTATGTAACGATAGGTACGGCCTGGGATCAGGGGAATGCGTATGAAATGAGTAAAAATGCCATAGAGTTGGCGAATGTATTAGGCAAGCAAGAGGATGAAAGCGTGCAATACCTAAGCGGCAGATATGAAAAATTTGATCCGGTGCAAGTTGGCTATTCCGGCCAGATCAAGGAGTACCGGGAAGAGAACTATTATGGCGATATCGGTGAACCAAGGCATCGACATATCTCGCAGCTGGTGGGGCTCTATCCCGGGACATTAATTAACTCGACCACGCCCGCGTGGCTGGATGCGGCAAAGGTTACCTTAAACAAACGCGGCGACCAGTCCACCGGCTGGGCGATGGCGCACCGGCTGAACCTCTGGACGAGGGTGAAGGATGGCAACAGATCCTACACGCTTTTGCAAACCCTTCTTAAAAAGGGTACCTTGACCAACCTGTGGGATACCCACCCGCCCTTTCAAATCGATGGAAATCTGGGGGGGACATCCGGAATAGCCGAAATGCTTTTGCAAAGCCACGAGGGGTATATCGAACCGCTTCCGGCGCGTCCCGACGCGTGGGGCAGTGGAAGCTACGACGGGCTGCTGGCACGCGGCAACTTTGAGGTTTCCGCGAAATGGACCAACGGGCAGGCGGAGGAATTCCGCATCCTATCAAAGTCCGGCGGCAGGGTATCGGTCAAATATTATAATATAGATAACGCAAGTGTGCAGACATCGGGTGGAACGCCGGTAGCCTACACAGTGGATGGAACCGACCTGATCAGCTTCGATACCAATATGGGTGAAACCTACCGCATCACAGGGATACCCAATTATACGCCGACGGCGGCGCCGTTCAATCTGCGGTCGTCAACCTCTGCCGATTATCGCACGGTTTCTTTGAACTGGGACGTAAGCAACGATGCCTCCTATTACAATGTGTACCGGGCGGTTGAGAGCAGTCCGACGTATGAGTTGATCGCGTCAAATATCCGAGGCCCCGCTTATACGCTGTCCGTTTCAGATGATGTGCGTGGCAGGCAGACGACTTACCGCGTCACGGCAGTCGGAACGTCCGGGCGTGAGAGCACCGGCATCACATCGATCGAGCTGCCGCTTGCGGTACCGACACCTGAAAATGTGCGTGGGATCCAGATGGGTACCGCGCTGCAGATTGCCTTTCAGGGCGTGGAAGCTGGTGGAAGAAGCATAGACCGGTATCAAATTTACAAAAAGGCGGATAACGCATACCAATTGATCGATACGACAGAATATGGTGTCGCCGTAGTGGAAGATGCGGATTTCAATGCGCAATACGGCGTCAGTGCAGTGGTGGATGTTTGGGAAAGCGACATCGCTCCTGTTAAGATCATGAATTACGATAACATCTTTTTAAACCGGACGATTACCAGCGACAGAAAAGCGCTGACCGCGTTTCCATTGTCGAATACCTTAGACGGAAACGCAAAGGACACCCGGATGGCGGTTGCTGATCAGGCAGGCGCTTATTCGATAACAATCGATTTGGAAGACGTCTATGGTCTTGGAAAGCTTCGTATTTACGAGTATAAGCCGGACGAGGGGGGAACACGCTCCGGTGAAACCACAATCGAGCTGTATGACGGGAACGCATGGAAAACAATAATCGATAAACAGCCGCTTACGCCGCCTAAAATGTATGGCGGAGGGGAATACACCGAATTTGACATGGGGGGGAACATCGCCCAGCAGGTGAAGATCACATTCAATAATACGACGGGGGCCGCAAAATCTGCCTCGATTTGTGAAATCACCTGTTCTCTTTCGGATATTCAGCCGGGGACGGAGAATATCCTGCTAAATAAGTCGATTACCAGTAACAGGGCCGCCTCCAGCAATTATCCCCTGAAAAATGCGCTGGATGGCTCTCTTGGCACACGCTATGCGGTTGGTGACCGTGCTGGTCCCTATGCGATTACCATTGATATCGGTGAGACACACGTTTTAAGCAAACTGAAAATATATGAATTTTCCCCGGGGGAAAGCGCGACCCGTTCGCCCGAAACGACGATAGAGATATACGATGGAGCGTCGGATGCCTGGAGTACAGTGGTGGATAAACAATCGCTGACACCGAAACCAAAATCGATAACAGAATTTAATTTAAGCAACACGAAAGGCTCCAAGCTGAGAATTACCTTTAACAATACGAATCCAAACGCTGCCACCTCCGCTTCGATCTATGAAATCATGTGTTTTGCGGGAACCGAAAAGGTAGCGGACAAAACAGAGCTATTGGCCGCGGCAAAGCGGGCCTCGGCAATTAACAAGGACAGACTGGAGCAGGCTATGTTAAGCCGTTATAATACAATGATGCAGA
>CABSMD010000342.1 GCA_902478725.1 uncultured Clostridia bacterium | reverse complement strand
GAACGCAAAGGAACTTGAGGAGGTCATCGCTGTTTCCAAAGAATGCGGCAAGGTATTCGCAGCGCATCAGAACCGCCGCTGGGATAAGGATTTCCGTATCATGGCCAAGGTGATGGACGACAATATGATTGGCGAACCGTTTTACATAGAGTCCCGTGTACAGGGCGCGAAGGGTGTACCGGGCGACTGGCGCTGCGTGAAGGAAGCGGGCGGTGGTATGCTGTTTGACTGGGGTGTGCATCTGATCGACCAGATCATGTGGTATGTCAAAAGTCCGGTGACCGAGGTATACACCCATATGCTGTCGGTAAAATTTGAGGATGTGGACGATAATTTCAAGCTGCTGCTCCGGTTTGAAAATGGACTGTCCGCTCTGGTAGAGGTAGATACCTACACCTTCATCAACCTGCCGCGCTGGCACGTGTCGGGGACAGACGGTACCATGCAGATCGACAACTGGCAGTGTGACGGGAAGGTTGTAAGAGCAAAAACGCTGGAGATTAACTGGGAGGAAGGCATCGTATATACTGCGGCCGGACCGACCAAGACGATGGCGCCGCGTCCGAAGGAATCGGTTGAGGAGTTCCCGCTTCCGGAGATTACTACTGACGCGAAGGATTATTACCGCAACTTTGTCGCCACTGTTGACGGTAAGGAGGAAATTATTGTTAAGCCGGAGGAATCGCTCCGGGTCATGCAGGTAATCGATGCGGCTTTTGAATCGCATGATAAGGGAATCGCGGTCAAGTGCAGAATCTAAAGAAAAAAGGTGGAATAGATGTTCCACCTTTTTTCTGTATTGTTACATTTCTTTAACTTGACAGGTTGTCAAACCAGTGGTATATTATAAGGTGCAGTGATACTCCAACAGTGGAGTAAATAAATCTATTTAGGAGGATTGAAATGAAGAAACTAGTTGCACTCGCCCTGCTGCTGTGCATGGTATTTTCCTGCATGGGTGCAGTTTGGGCGGCAGACACACAGGAAGCCGTATTTTTGTATGTAGCAACAGACGGCGCTGACACCAACAATGGTACGATCGACGCGCCGTATGCGACCCTTCCGGCTGCAATCGCGGCTGCCCGGGGAATCGAAGGTACGGTTGTCATCAATCTGCGTGGCGGAGTCTATCAGGCCTCTGAGACGATCACGCTGACAGCAGAGGACAGCGATCTTGTCATCCGCGCCTACCAGGATGAAAAGGTCGAGTTCACCGGTGGAAATAAGCTGCCTTACAGCGCGTTTTCCAAGGTGACCGATACGGCTATTTTAAACCGTATCATTGAAAAGAATGGGAAAGACAAGGTCATGCAGGCCAACTTAAAGGATCTTGGGATCACCGATTACGGCGTGATGCGTCCGCAGGGCTTTATCACGATAGACGACCAGGGTTTTTCTCCGTCCCTTACCTATAAGGACGACTTTTTGAGCCTGGCTCGGTATCCGAACGACAAGTACCTGATGATCGACAAGGTCATTGACGACGGTTCCAAGTCTGAACCGGTTTCCGGCAATGCTGTTGAGGTTACCTATACGACGCCGGACAAACGTTATCAGAAATGGACAGAAGCGGACGATATCTGGGCGTTTGGGTTTACCCGTCATGACTGGGCAGATTCTACTGTTCCGGCTACGTTTGATGAAGACGGTACGATTCATACATATGCTGCGAAGAGTTACAGCCCGGTTGCTGACCGTCGTGTGAAGTTTATGAACCTGCTCGAAGAGCTTGACCAGGAAGGTGAATGGTATGTAGACCGTGAAACCGGAATCCTCTACATCATCCCGGTTAAGGATTTTAAAGCGGGCGAAGAGCTTGTCTTTACCGCTTACAACAAAGACTTTATCAATGTCAATGGCGGTAAGAATATCACTATACAAGGAATTCGTTTCTCCAATACCCTATCGAAAGCAATAGTCGTCAAAGACAGTCAAAGTGTTGTAGTTGACGCTTGTGAATTTACTGGTATTGGCGATAAGGTAGTAGATATTTCTTCCTCGACAGAGTCGGGTGTTCAAAATTCTTATATTCATGATATAAGTTCATGGGGTATCACTGTCGATGCCGGTGACCGTATCACTTTAACACCGGGTAACTGTTTTGTGAAGAACAATCTGATCGAGACATTCTCGCAACATAGGGTGACATACTCTCCTGCCATTAGTATTGGTGGTGTAGGTAACCTTATTAGCCATAATGAAATTCATGACGCACCACATTTTGCGATCAGCTATGGCGGAAATGAACAGACCATTGAGTATAACAATATTTATGAGGTTTGTAAGGATACTGCCGACTCCGGCGCGATCTATATTGGACGTGACTGGTCGACAAGAGGCAATAAGATTCAGTACAATTATTTCCACGATTTGGAGATGATTGCTACTACCACCGGCATGGAGATGCAGGCGGTCTATCTGGACGACATGCACTCTTCCACGGCAGTATTCGGTAATGTTTTCTATAAGGTAGACTCTGTTGCCCTGTACGGCGGCGGCCGCGACAACACCTTTGAAAACAACATCATGCTCGAGTGCAAAAAGCCGTTCGTGTTCGATGCGCGTGGAACGACCTGGATGGATTCCGGCGAGGGCAGCCAGATCAGGAACAACCTGCTGAAGATGCCTTACAAGGAAGGCGTTTGGGCGGAAAAATATCCGCAGCTGGTCAA
>CABSMD010000341.1 GCA_902478725.1 uncultured Clostridia bacterium | reverse complement strand
CCTTTGGATACGAGTGGGCGATGTTTTCATCGATCGTTTTTCCCGTTACAGTCAAAAGACTGGCGTCAAGCAAATTGCCCTTTGTTAGTTCATGCATAACCGCCGAAACCCCGCCGGCGTTATGTAGATCCTGGATATGGTGCTTTCCGGCGGGCGCCAGTCTGCAAAGATTGGGGGTGCGGGAGCTTACGGCATTGACATCCTTTAATTGAAATGGTATCCCCGCTTCGTTTGCAATGGCGGCCAGGTGCAACACCGAGTTTGTGGAGCATCCTAAGGCCATATCCACAGTAAGTGCATTTAAAAACGAGGAGGGTTTTACGATGTCGCGGATGGTAATGTTTTGTTCCACAAGCGACATAACTTGTTCACCCACCGCACGGGCCAGCCGGAGACGCGCGGCGTGAACCGCCGGGATGGTGCCGTTGCCGGGCAGGGCAACCCCGAGTGCCTCGCACAGACAGTTCATGGAATTCGCGGTAAACATGCCGGAGCAGGAGCCGCAGCCTGGGCAGGCGTTTTCTTCAAAGTAGCTCAGTTCCTTTTCATCCATCGTCCCGTTTTTGTAACCGCCGACCGCTTCAAACACGCTGTTTAGATCCATAGGGGTACCGTCATCCGAACAGTTTGACAGCATCGGCCCGCCGGAGACAAACAGGGCAGGAAGGTTGAGGCGGACCGCCGCCATCAGCATGCCCGGCACCACCTTGTCGCAGTTGGGGATAAAAACCAGGCCGTCGAAGCAGTGCGCCATTGCCATACATTCGATGCTGTCCGCGATCAGCTCGCGGGAGCAGAGGGAGTATTTCATTCCAATATGCCCCATCGCCAGTCCGTCGCACACGGCGATGGTGTTAAATTCCATCGGGGTTCCTCCGGCACTCAAGACCCCGTCCTTTACCGCGCGGGCGATCCGGTTCAGATGAATATGTCCGGGAACGACCTCGTTATAAGAATTGACGATACCGATCAATGGTTTTTTGATGGCGTTGTCGGTGTATCCCATCGCTTTCAGGAGGGAACGCTGCGGCGCGCGCTCCACACCGGTTTTCATTTTATCGCTGTTCATCGTGATCCTCTGCCTTTCGGATTTATTCAAATAATAATTTTGCGAAAACAACAAGGTACCGGGGTACCCATTCGCAATCTATGATTGCGTTGACGGGTCGGGTTCTTATTTCTGCCAGCTCATCTTTTCCCGCAGCTCCGCACCGACCTTTTCGCACAGATGCTCGGCTTCCATTTTATGACGGGCATTGAAATAGGGGCGGTTCGCCTGGTTTTCCAAAATCCAGTTGCGGGCGAAGGTGCCGTCCTGAATCTCGCCCAATACCTTTTTCATCTCTTTTTTGGTCTCCTCGGTGATAATGCGTTCGCCAACGGTATAGTCGCCGTACTCAGCTGTGTCGCTGATCGAATAGCGCATCAGCGAAAGCCCGCCCTGCACGACCAGGTCTATAATCAACTTCATCTCATGGATGCATTCAAAATAAGCGCTTTCGGGCTGGTATCCTGCTTCCACCAGGGTTTCAAACCCTGCCTTCATCAAGGCGGAAACGCCGCCGCATAAAACTGCCTGCTCGCCGAACAAATCTGTTTCAGTCTCTTCGCGGAAGGTGGTTTCCAATATTCCCGCGCGCGCGCCGCCGATACCGGCTGCATATGCGAGGGCTGTTTCTTTGGCCGTGCCGGTCGCGTCCTGATACACCGCTACAAGGCAGGGAACGCCTTTGCCCTCCTGGTACTGGCTCCGAACCGTATGGCCCGGTCCCTTGGGAGCGACCATGACCACGTCGATGTCTGCGGGCGGCACGATCTGTCCATAATGGATGTTAAAGCCATGCGCGAACGCAAGCGTCATACCGGAGGACAGGTTCGGCGCGATATCTTTTTGATAAAGCGCGGGCTGCTTCTCGTCGTTGACCAATATCATAACGACGTCCGCCGCCCTGACCGCGTCCGCGGTGTTCATGACGGTAAGGCCGGCGGCTTCCGCTTTTTGCTTTGATTTAGAGCCTTCGTATAAACCGACGACGACATCCACACCGCTTTCGTGCAGGTTTAAGGCATGGGCATGGCCCTGGCTGCCGTATCCTATCACCGCTACCTTTTTGCCTTTTAAGGTCTCCAATTTACAATCGTTTTCATAGTATAATTTTGCCATAAATATCAAATCTCCTTTATTATTTATTGTTTTCCTTTTCATACAAACAGTTGTTTCCGCGCCCGATGGCGGTGATGCCGGTACGGCACATCTCCAAGATGCCGAATTCCTTCACATATTCGATAAACGCATCCAGCTTGGAGTCCTCTCCGGTGACCTCCACCGTGATGGAGTCGGGATTGAAATCAACCACCTTGGATCGAAACACATGGACCGCCTCCATGATCTCGGCCCGGTGTTCATGCTTTGCGTCGATCTTGATCAGGAGCAGCTCACGCACCACCGTTTCGCCCGGCGACATCAGATCAACCTTTTTGACGTCGTGGAGTTTTTCCAACTGCTTGACAATCTGTTCCTTATCATACTCATCGCCGGTGGCGACGATGGTCATGCGGGAGTACATCGGCTGCTCGGTTTCGCCCACCGTCAGGCTGTCGATGTTGAAGCCACGACGGGAAAACAGACCGGACACACGGGTCAGAACGCCGAATTGGTTGGATACGATCACGC
>CABSMD010000340.1 GCA_902478725.1 uncultured Clostridia bacterium | reverse complement strand
CAAGGCGAAGAAAAGTATCCTTCCAGCGAAAGGAAATAGGTATAGGGTGGATCCTCTGTCCCATCCTCCTGATTTACCAGATTCAGCGTGTCAACCGTCTTGAATCCAAGCGCCTTCAATGTCCGTTTAACCGGCGCCGCGTTGGAGTAGACCTTATTAATCCCTTTTAGATCAATCGAATTCAAAACTGCTTTGCCGATAAAAATAGACATTTCAAAATCCTCTTCCCGCACCAGCGAAATATCTTCAAGCACCGCGTAATCGCCATGCAGCGTATAAATCCCAAGCCCGGCGAAGCCATCCTCATGCGCGACCAACATGCCCAAATCAGCAGAGAGTTCCAGACGTTTCCCCTGCGCTTCGTAAAATTGCTTTATGGTATAGTAGTCTTTCGGTTCTGCTGGTTTGATTACAAACATGAGCCTTTTCCTCCTTCAGCGATCTTTTGTAAGGATTTCCTTTCTTTTTCGGTCAATTCTCTCCATTGCCCCGGTGTAAGCCCACCTAAATTCAGACTGCCGACCGCAATTCGTTTCAGGGATACCACCGGATGCCCGACCGCGTCAAACATTCTTTTTACCTGCCGGTTTCGTCCCTCGTGTATGGTGATTAAAATATTAGCCTTACCATTCCTGTTTCCTAGTGTTTCCACCTGTGCGGGACTTGTCAAACCACCGTCTATCTCAATACCGTTGCGCAGCTTGTCCAGCTTCTCCTGTGTTGGAACCCCACGCACAACGGCCTGATAGGTTTTGCCGATCTGATGCTTAGGGTGCGACACCGTGTTGGCAAATTCGCCGTCATTTGTCAAAAGGAGAAGCCCCTCCGTATCATAATCAAGCCTGCCGACCGGATACAGCCGAAGCGGCAGGTCCACCAAATCCAGCACGCACTTCCTGCCAAACTGGTCGGATGCCGTCGTCACGACACCCCTTGGCTTGTTCAGCATAATATATACCTTTTTTCGTTCTGGCCGAACCACTCTGTGGTCATATGTTACACTGTCGCAAAACGGGTCGATCTGAGTCCCCAGAGTACGTACGATCTCTCCGTTCACCCCGACCCGCCCGTCAAGAATCAACTGTTCCGCCTTTCTGCGTGAAGCAATCCCACAGTCCGCCAGATATTTCTGCAGCCGCAAACGAACACCATCCCTTACCAAACTTTTTCATATTGTATCTATTATATCCTCCCGTCGGAAAAACTGCAACCATATTTTGATAATTTTCTGACAATTTTCCGCATAACCGGAACGCGGCTTAGTCAACACCGTTTGATCCAGATATAGATCACACTCGTCGCAGACCTCACCGTTGATCAGTATCTGCATCTTCCCGACCGCATCCCCCTCGTATACCGGTGCCTGCACCTCCTCGGGCAGGATCAGGTTGGTATCGAATGGCTGCTGCTCTCCCTTTTTGCCAAAAAGCCGCAGGTTTTCCCCTGTCCGCACACCAACAGAATCTTCTATACCGTTTTTGACCGGTATGGTTTTGACATACCGTCCCTGCCCGACTGCTTCCTCTACCGCATAGTTGTCAAAAGCGTAGTCCAGCATATTGGTGTGGTCGTTCCAGTCATTTGGTGCGTTTAACGTAACTGCTACTGCCTGAAAATCGTTCCGCGTGGCGGAGGAAACCAGGGTGCGTCCCGTACTTTTGGTGTAGCCGGTTTTTACGCCGTCACTCCCTTCATACAGGGACAACAATTTGTTGTGGTTCGTCAGCTGGCGGTTATACCCCTTAGCCTCCCACGGGATACTTTTCTTTTTCGTTTTTACGATTTCAGCGAAGGTTTCATTGTCCAGTGCGTAACAGGAGATGAGCGCGAGATCGTACGCGGTCGTATAATGCTCATCATCCGCCAATCCGTTTGGATTGGTGAAATGGGTGTTCTTTGCGCCGATTTCTCTGGCCTTCTCGTTCATCATTTTACAAAAAGTCGGCACATCCCCGCCAACACACTCCGCAATTGCGATAGCCGCGTCGTTCCCCGAATTAAGCATCAGACCGTACAATAAGTGTTCTACCTTTATCTGCTCTCCCACACTGAGATACATGGATGAGCCTTCTACCCCGGCTGCGTTTGCGCTAACGGTTGCTACTGCGTTCAGATCGACGTTTTCAATAGCCAAAATGGCGGTCATGATCTTGGTGGTGCTGGCCATCCCCATTTTCTGGTGTGCATTTTTTTCAAATAAAACCCGGTGTGATTTCTGCTCCATTAATATAGCAGAGCTTGCCGAAACGTCGAGCGCATAGCACGGCAACGGAAGCAGCATAAAAAGCAACAATAATGACAAAATCCTTTTCAAAATAAAAATCACCTGCCCTTATAGTAAAATATATGAGCAGGCGAAAAGAATATGTGTAAAAATGTATTACTGGTCGATGCTTATCTCAATGTCATCCTTAGGCTTTTCTTCCTTTTTTTTGTCCTTCGCCATCTTTTCACTGACGGCATTGCCAATTTTATCGATGACATCTGGCACCAGATCAACCAGCTTATCAAGCGGATTGGTCTGATCGACCGGCAGGAGCTTGATCTGATTCTGTCCCACGATCATAAACGCTACCGGATGGATGGAGACGCCCGCGCCGCTTCCGCCTCCGAACATGGTGTTGGGAGCTTCTATTTTGCCTTTTTCCGGCGTACAAAATTCAGAACCACCCGCCGCA
>CABSMD010000339.1 GCA_902478725.1 uncultured Clostridia bacterium | reverse complement strand
CGGAGACCAAACCAATCAGCGTTGAAAAAACTAACGCCAATCCAACCAGCCAAATAGGAATCACGGATATCTGGCTGGCACCTTCTGCTCCGCCGTAATAGTAGCCTCCCATCATACCTCCAAGTCCACCGCCGCCCAGCACATTTAGCACCAGAGATATGATAAAGCTCAAAATTACGCCGATTACACCGCCGCCGAATCCAATCAGTCCTGCTTCCATCAAAAAGACGGTCCGGATATCGCCGACTACGCAGCCCAGTACTTTCATAATGCCGATTTCACGGGTCCGCTCATAAATGGACATGATCATCGTATTGGTAATCCCCATGGCCGCTACCAACAGCGAAATGCCGCCCAAACTTCCCAAAATCAGCATCATTTTATTGGCCTGTTCCTGCATGGGTTTACGCACCGTTTCCATGCTGTATGTATCATAACCAAGATCCTTGATTTTGGTTTCCACTTCATCCACGTACTTCATGTCTGTTACTTTGACATAAACATGATTGTAATTGATTTTACGCGGATTAAACGCTGCACTGGAAGAGGAAGAAATCCCGTTGAAATCATCATATTCCTGATATAGCTCATACAGCTGATCGATGGACAAAAACGCGCCATAAACGGTTTCATACCCCTTATTCCAGTCACCGACCAGCAGGCCGGTCACCGTCGCCTCATGCTTTTCCGGCTCCTGTGTATTTTCTTCGCCGTCCTGCTTGCCTACGGAAATGGTAAACGTATCTTTCGAAATATCTACCGGCGGATCGTCGATACTAGGGTCATACCATTCCCCGTTTCCATTGGGATTATAAAAGCTGAATGGTCCATATTCTCCAAACAAAATGGTATAGTCCTTTTCTTTTCCGGTGGGGAATTTTCCCTCTTTCAACTCATATCCCAGTTTCTCCAGCGCTTCCGGATACACGCCGTAAACACTGTCCTGATAAACATAGTCACCGCACTGGATATTCACCTTGCCCCCATCGGCCTGAACAACTGGCGTAATTACGTCTACATGATCATAAGCGGCAATCTGCTCAATGATGCTATCGTCCAGGTTGGGGACACTGCTTGCCCCGCCAGCGCCGCTGCTGTAATTGTAAATCTCAATTTTGGTCAAATCGCCCATTTGGGCCAGCATAGCCTCCTGGCTTTTCTGAAGGCCCACGCCCAGCGAAATCATGACCACGATGGCGCAGGTGCCAATGACCACCCCCATAGTTGTCAGAGCGGTTCGAACTTTCCGCCGAGAGAGGTTTTGCAGGCACATTGCGATCTGATCAAATATCTTCATCGTCAGCCTCTTCTCTCTTCAGCTTGGTTTTTAAGAAAATCCAGGTACCGGATACACCGCCCACTGCCAGGCAGCCAATTCCGAACATCGCCCACTGCCACCAGCGCATGCCGGTATCTTCTTCTATCGGTTCCAAACCCGGATTCAAGCCCGGGTCCAGACCCGGATCGATGATATCGCCGCTGTTGTCATAAACATCACAGGTAAAATCCTTGGTGATTGTTGATACGTCGCCTTTTTCATTTTCATAAGTAATGGTGATGACAGCGGAAACCACCCCGTCCGCTTCCATGGAGGAAACGGAGAATTTTGCCGTACCGGAATCTCCGGCTTTGATATTTCCTAAGTTCTGCACCTGATTGGGTTCATCGATATTACCCTCAATTTTCGCCGTCAGGTTATAGATATCCGCGCGGCCTTTATTGACATAGTTGAGCACTACATTGGTGCTTTCACCCGGCCAAAGCATTGTTGGGATCTCGGTCAGATCTACTTCAAAACGTTCCACCTGCGCAATCGGAATGGAAATGGTTTCCTCCGATGATTTACTTTGGCGGGTATCGTTGGCCACATATTCGTAACTAAAGGTAATATGTACCGACTCGCTCCCGGGCACAGCGCTGGTCAGGCACTTGAGCGGAATGGATTTCGTCATCGCGCCCTTTTTGTCCAGGGTAGGGATATAGTAGGTGTTGGATGCACCGGTAATCGAAAGGCCAGTGGTCGGTTCCACTTTCATGATGATATTTTCCAACGTGATGTTGGAACTGGTATTGTAGAAGTTTACGTTCAGCGAAAAATCAGAACCGGCCGCCACGTCCGAACCGCCATAGCTGTAATTTTGCACCAGGATATAGGGCGTTGCCGGATCCGGAACAGTGGGATCGGGGGTGTCAGTCCCATCGTTTGGGGTGGGGGCATAACGATCCAACGTCAGGTCTGAAACTACATATTCGTATTCGTTTTCTTCTCCTTCTTTTGGATATATATAGTTCATCCTAAATTTAATTGTAGTTCCTTTTCCATCAAAACTAACATTAGGAAAAGTAATGCGAAATCGAAGATGTTTTTCCCCCGTTGGAGCTAAAATTTCAGCATTATTTACAATGCTTGAATCTTTAGGATAAAAATTTGCAGTTAATAAAGACGCAAAAAACTCTTGAAACGTATCTACGCCATCTTGGTAAGGGCAATTTGTATCAACCAACAAAAGTGAAAGATTTTTTCTATCATACTTATAACTTTCTAAATATAAGCCTCCACCAGCCGAAATTGGTTTTCCTGACTCCACAAGTTGTTCAAGCAATGCTAGCATTTTATCTAGTTGTTCTTGTGCTTTATCTATTTCTTCTGTCGAAATTTCGGAGTTTTCTTCTTCCGCATATAC
>CABSMD010000338.1 GCA_902478725.1 uncultured Clostridia bacterium | reverse complement strand
ATACCAAAATTGCGCAGGATTTTATTGATCATGATGAGTTGGGCGATATTTATTATATCAAGACCAAATGCGTCCGCCGCCGCGGTAATCCGGGCGGGTGGTTCGCTGATAAGAACCGTTCCGGCGGCGGTCCGCTGATTGACTTGGGGGTACATATGATCGATCTATCCCGTTATCTGATGGGCAAACCGAAAGCGGTGTCGGTGTACGGCGCAACCTTTGACGGGATCGGTCCGGGGAACCATATTAAGGGGATCGGCAGGTATCGTGCCAGCGATTCGTCAGATGTGTGCACGGTGGAGGATTTTGCAACCGCCATGATTCGTTTTGACAACGGCGCCATCTTACAGGTGGAGGTCAGCTTCAGTGCCAACGTAAAGGAACAGGAGAGCCTGACGCTGGATATTCTGGGGACCAAGGGCGGCATGTCCTTTGAGCCGGAGCTTGAACTTTTTTCGGAAAAATATGATTATCTGACCAATGTTACACCGGTCTATCATAAGGACGCGGTTGAGTTTGAGGCGAACTTTATAAGTGAGATCGCCCATTTTGTCGACTGCGTCGCAAACGGTACGCCAACCATCTGCCCGGCGGAGGACGGCGTGGAACTGATGCGGATTCTTGACGCGGTTTACCTTTCTGCTCAAACGAAGAAGGAAGTGGTATTATGAAAACAAGCATCAGCATGTACAGTATGCACCACGCCTTAGGCAGCGGTGAATTATCACCCTGCGAGGTTTTGAAATTTTTTAAAGAAAACGGTGCGCCCTATGTGGAACTGCTGGATAATTATATGAGTACAAAGGAAGAAAAGGAGCAGATCAAGGCTTGTCTGGATTCGCTCGGTCTTAAGGTGTCCTCCTACTCTATTTCCAATAATTTTGTGACCGATGAGGAGTCGCGAAAGCAGCAGATTACCTATGTGAAGGAAGCGGTGGCATACGCTAAATATTTTGGTGCGGATATCATACGGGTGTTCAGTGCCAATGCAACCGATGAATATACCTATGAACAGGGGTTGGATATGATTATCGATTCCTTCCGTCAATGTGTAAAGACGGCGGAGGAGGCCGGGGTGATCTTTTCTCTGGAAAATCACGGCATGTTTGCCGGTAGGGCCGAACAGGTAAAGCATATTATTGATGTGGTTGGTTCAAAGGCGCTGCGCGCCACGACCGACACCGGAAACTTTTTGTTGGTTTGTGAAAATCCACTGGAATCTGTTAAGACGTTGCTGGATTATGTTGGGTTTGTGCATTTTAAGGACTTTAAAAAGGCGGACAACGAAGGGTATACCGCTTTAGACGGGTCCCGTTATATTGGAACGGTGATCGGGGAAGGGGAGGTGCCGTTGCCGCAGATCGTAAGCCTTTTAGGGCAAAACGGTTACGACGGCTTCTTGTCTATTGAGTACGAAGGTGGAAACGAGGGTTTGCGGGAGTCGGTAAGCAAAAGCATCGCTTACGTGAACACGTTGGTTTAAATAATTAAGAAGCCTGTTTTGTAATACCTATTGCAAAACAGGCTTCTTTTTGATAAACTTTGTAAAACGATAAAAAAGGAAGGGTTTCTGCGTTGAACAGACAGGATATTTTTACCTATGTCAAGCACAGGTATGGCGTAGTACCTGAATATTTATGGAAAACATATCCAAACTATGCGGTGCTGAGGCACAGGGAAGGAAATAAATGGTTTGCTTTGATTATGGATGTACCCAAAAGTAAAATTGGGCTGGCTGGAGATGAAACAGTTGACATCGTAGACTTGAAGTGTGACCCTCTTTTGATTGGCTCACTTAGAAGTGAACCCGGAATTTTACCTGCCTATCACATGAATAAGGAGCACTGGCTTACGATTGTATTGAGCGGTTCCTATCCCGATGATGATATTTATAACCTAATCGATTTGAGCTATACTTTGACTGGAAAGCGGGACAAATAGCTTCCTGTTGCCTTCTGTTTGATATGGGCTGCATTCTCATACAAATGGTTAGCGGTCATATAAAGTGTTTTTTATTTTTGTTGTATACAAAATTTATTAAAAAATGGAGTGATGGCAAATGAAAACAATTCTGTTTCAGGGAGATTCGATTACCGATGTTGGTAGAGTGCGCGAAGACGAGTCCTCTTTGGGTCAGGGGTACCCGAGGATGTTGGCGGAAAGGCTGGGGTATGAATATCCCGACCAGTTCAGGTATCTCAACCGGGGGATCAGTGGAAACCGTGTGGTCGACCTGTATGCGCGCTGGAAGGTTGATGCGTTAAATCTAAAGCCGGACTACCTTAGCATCCTGATTGGCGTAAATGATGTATGGCATGAGATTGAGAACCAAAACGGGGTGGAAGCGAAAAAATATGAAAAGATCTATACCATGTTGGTGGAGGAAACCCAAGAGGCGCTGCCGGATGTAAAGATCATTCTGATGGAGCCGTTTGTCCTGCATGGAACAGGCACCGATAAGGCATGGGATGTTTTTTCGCAGGAGGTGGCCAAACGGCAGGAAGCGGTACATAGGATTGCGGATACATTTAAGCTGCCGCTTGTCAGACTGCAGGATCCATTAAACAAAGTGGAACGCCTTGCGCCCGCGTCTTACTGGCTGGGGGATGGCGTACATCCGACCCCGACCGGGCACGCGTTGCTTACCGACCAGGGGCTCCGTGTTTTCAAGACAATAATCTAAAAG
>CABSMD010000337.1 GCA_902478725.1 uncultured Clostridia bacterium | reverse complement strand
CATCAGTATCGGCTCGATGATGGGTTCGGGCGGCCTGATCGTCATGGATGAAGACAACTGTATGGTTGATATCGCAAAATTCTTCTTGGAGTTTACGGTGGACGAGTCTTGCGGAAAGTGCTCCCCCTGCCGGATCGGTACGCGGAGGATGCTCGAAATATTAGAAAAGATCACCGACGGGCGCGGCACGGTCGAGGATATCGACAAGCTGAAGGTACTGGCGAAGAGCATCAAGGCGTCCGCGCTGTGCGGCCTTGGCCAGACGGCCCCGAACCCGGTGCTGAGCACGCTACGCTATTTTGAAGATGAATATATGGCCCACGTTGTGGACAAGAGATGTCCGGCCGGGGTTTGTAAGGCATTGGTCGCCGTCACGATCGACAAGGATAAGTGTAAGGGGTGCGGTATCTGCGCCAAGCAGTGCCCGGTCGGTGCGATCACGGGCGAGAAAAAGATGCCCCATTCCATCGATCCGAACACCTGTATCAAGTGCGGCGTTTGTATCGAAAAATGTCCGTTTAAGGCTATCCACAAATAAACGAAAGGAGTGTTACTGCCATGGATATGGTGAATATAAAAATCAATGGTATGGAATACAGTGTTCCGGCCAGCGCCACCGTGCTGGAAGCGGCCCGGTTTGCCAACATCGATATTCCTACGCTTTGCTATTTGAAGGACATCAACAAGGTCGGTTCCTGCCGGATGTGTCTGGTGGAGATCAAGGGCGGGAAGGCGTTGCAGGCCGCCTGTGTATATCCGGTTTCAGAGGGGATGGAGGTTTTTACAAACACCCCCGCCGTGCGCGAGGCGAGACGGGTCAACCTGGAGTTGATCCTGTCCAACCACGACCGCAGCTGCCTTTCTTGTGTGCGTAACCGCAACTGCGAGCTGCAAAAGCTTGCGGAAGAAATGAATATAGATGAGATTCCCTATGAGGGAGAATCGAAGCACCTGCCGATTGACGACCTGTCGCCGTCCATCGTGCGCGACCCGAACAAATGTATTCTCTGCCGCCGCTGCGTGAGTATGTGCAAAAATGTGCAGACGGTTTCGGTTATCGATATCAACAACAGAGGGTTTGATACCACTGTGGGACCGGCGTTTGGCATGAGCCTGGCCGAGGTTCCCTGTGTCAATTGCGGACAGTGTATCACGGTATGTCCGGTTGGCGCGCTGAGTGAGAAAAGCTCCACCAAACAGGTTTGGGATGCGATTGCGGACCCGGATAAGCATGTGGTCGTGCAGACCGCGCCTGCGGTTCGGGTGTCATTAGGTGAGGAATTCGGGATGCCGATCGGTTCCCGTGTGACCGGAAAACTCGCCGCGGCTCTGCGCCGGATGGGTTTTGACGGCGTGTTTGACACCGACACCGGCGCCGACTTCACCATCATGGAGGAAGGCACCGAGTTTATGAACCGTTTAAAGGAGAACAAGAACCTGCCGTTGATTACCTCCTGTAGTCCCGGTTGGGTGAAGTTCTGTGAGCATAACTTCCCGGACTTTTTGGATAATCTGTCCACCGCCAAATCCCCGATGGAGATGTTCGGTGCGATTATCAAATCCTATTACGCGAAGGAGAAGGGGATTGATCCGAAGGACATCTATGTGGTTTCGGTTATGCCTTGTACGGCCAAGAAGTTTGAAAGCCAGAGGGAAGAGATGGATACGAGTGGAACTGGCCCGGATATCGACGCGGTTCTTACCACACGCGAGCTTGGCAAGATGATCAAGGAAGCGGGTCTTGACTTTGTCAACCTGCCGGACGAGGAATTTGACCAGCCGTTTGGACAGGCAACCGGCGCGGCGGTCATCTTTGGTGCGACCGGCGGCGTGATGGAGGCGGCCTTGCGTACCGTGGTCGAGGTTTTGTCGGGTGAGACGTTGTCCAAGCTGGAATTCGAAGATGTGCGTGGCACCCAGGGCTTGAAGGAAGCCAATCTGGAGGTGGCGGGCCGCACGGTTCGGGTGGCCGTCGTCAGTGGTCTTGGCAATGCAAGAAGGCTGTTTGAAAAGTTGCGCAACAAGGAAGTAGAATATGATTTTATCGAAGTCATGGCCTGCCCGGGCGGTTGTGTGACCGGCGGCGGACAATCCATTCAGTCGGCTAAGGTAAAGATGGACGTCAACCTCAAAAAGGAACGTGCCAAGGCGATTTATGCAGAAGATCAGGATCTGCCACTGCGTAAATCGCATGAAAATCCGATTGTTCAGAAGGTGTATCAGGAATTTCTGGGAGAGCCCTGTGGGCATAAGTCCCATGAGTTGCTGCACACACATTATACGGCACGTGGAACCTACTAAGAGTCTGATTATAAACGCTGATTATTAAAAATGCACAAGCCCTCATGATCTGTTTCACAGAGTGGGGGCTTTTTGCAACGGTAATTGTGCACAAAAAAATATTATAATTTTGGGTTAATTCATACAATAAGCGACTTGCAAAATGGAGCTATCCATGTTATCATATATACGTAACATGATTTAGTTTTTCATTTTCCCTCCTTTTTGTAATATTTATTTGGTTGAACCGGAATCTTCCGGTTCATTTTTTTTGCTTCAAACAATACATGAATACTAATAAACTGCCGGTTTTTGGGGATTATAAGGGGTATCTAGCTTCGAAAGGAAGAATTTGATATGCTTTATATACAACTGGCAGTTTTTTTATTTTTGATCCTTTGTATTGCATGGGTGCTCAGCCGCAGGCAAAA